>JBFFNJ010000141.1:0-5635 GCA_041563215.1 Candidatus Deferrimicrobia bacterium
AGGATGCCCGCGAGGTGGGGGTTGTCCTCGAGAAGCTCGCGAAACTGCGCGTCCACGGCCCAGAAAAGCTGCGCGGCGGGATCGATACTCTTGATCACGGTGAGGGCCGGCAGGGCATGGATGACATCGCCAAAAGCGCTGATCTTGATGATCAATATCCTCAACGGTTCTGGTCTCCTTGAAAAACCACCCGATTGCACTGTATTATAGTCTATAAACCACCCGGAAGCCTTTTATGAATTTCTCGGAAAGCAGCACGCACAATGCCGGGACACGGGTCAAATCTTTCCCGATGAAGGCCTTTCTTGCCCTGCTGTCCGCCATTCCCTTTCCACTCCTCGCGTCCCTTCTGCGCGGATTGGCGCGGTTAGCCTACCGCATCGGGTTGCGCCGCAGGGTCGTTACGGCTAACCTCAGGGCGGCCCTGGGGGATAACGTTTCGGATAAGGAGCGGGAAAAGATCGCCCGCGGGTGTTACGTGGAGTTCGGACAGACGATAGCGGAAGTCTTGAAGCCGGGATATCTCATCAAGCACGGCAGGGAACTGTTCCGGGTATCGGGTATTGAGCATCTCGACGGGGAGCTAAAAAAGGAGAAAGGGTTGGTGATCCTGACCGCCCATGTCAGCAACTACCTCTCCCCCGGCTACCTCTTCAAAAATCTCGGCTACAGGATACACGTGGTGAGCAAACACATGGCAAACGAGGCGGTAGACAGAGTGTTCACCCGGTTCTATGAAAAACACGGGCCGCGGCTGATAAAGATAACGGGGCACAAGAACGACCCGGCAGGGGGCTTTAAAATATTGCGGACCCTGAAAAGGGGGGAGGTGGTGGTGATACTGAATGACCAGGATGCCGGTACACAGGGGTACAGGAGCACCTTTTTCGGGCTACCCACCTTTATCCCATCCGGACCGGCAAGCTTCATATTCAAGTCGAAAGGCAGCGTCATCACCTCTTTCGCGAGCAGGGAAAACGGAAAGATCGTCATATCATTCGAGCCACCCATCGATTACTCGGCGGCAAAAAGCGTTGAGGATGCAGGGAGAATCATCTTCGACGAATACTCGAGGAGGCTGGAGGAAAAGGTGCGGGAGAACCCCGAGCAGTATTTCTGGCTTCACAAGAAGTGGAAGTCGCTGCCGGAAATCAAAGCGCAATATTCGGGAAACTAGATGAACATTCTCGTGCTGCGATACAGATTCATCGGGGACACGCTCCTGACCGTACCCTTTCTGAGAAACCTGCGCAGGGCACACCCCGGAGCGAGGATAGACATGGTGGTGGCCCCCTATTCATCGGACGTGCTCATCGGCACACCCTACGTCGATGAATTCATCGTCTACGACCCCCCGACTGTACACGCAGACAGCAGTGGCCAGCACCGCTCCTTCGGGGACAAGGCCCGGTTCGTAGGGTCCCTCCGTGAAAAAGGGTACGACCGGGCATACGTGCTGAAACGGTCCTTCTCCAGCGCCGTCATCGCCCTTCTCTCCGGGGCGAGGGAGAGGATCGGATTCGACACGGAAAAGAGGGGGTTTCTCCTCACGAAAAAAGTCCCCTACCGGCACGACCGGCACGAAATCCAAAACTTTCTCAGCATCCTTGCGGCCGACGGCATCCCCGTAACGGACGACTATCTGGAGGCGTGGCTTTCAGAAGACGAGATTTTCCGGGCAAGCCGCTTTCTCGCCGAGAGCGGGATCGGGGAGGATCAGAAGGTGGTGGGCATTCACCCCTTCACGGCAAACATGAGAAGGGCCTGGCACGAGGATAATTTCATCGACCTTGCAAACCACATTCAGCACAAGCAGGGGGCACGGGTGATCATCTTCGGCGGGAAGAGGGAGATCCCCCTGGGTAAAACGTTTGAAGAGAGGATCGATCCGCCCCCCATAGTCGCCGTGGGAAAGACCAGCCTCCGCGAATCGATGGCCCTCCTTTCAAGGTGCGCCCTGCTCGTGTGCAACGACAGCGGCATCATGCATCTTGCCGCCGCGCTCCATGTCCCCCTGATCGCGCTCTTCGGCCCCCAGTCCCCCGTCAAGTTCGGCCCCTGGGGAGACGACTGCACGGTGGTCTACAAGCACTTCGACTGCAGCCCCTGCCAGCAGAAATTCTTCACCGAGTGCGACCCGTCGGAGAGGATGAAGCCGATGTGCATGGAAACGATTACGACGGAAGAGGTCATCGCTATCGTCGATGAAAAAATGTCCCTCACCATGACGAGGCCATGAATATCCTCATCCTCTATCCCCACCTCGGTCCGGGTGTCGCGAACTTTCTCATCGATTTCGCCATCTGTTTGAAAGGCAGGGGCCACCGGCCCATCCTCGCTACACGCGGGGGGGCAGGCCTTGAAAGGCTCACGAAGCACGGCATCGAGCACCGGCTCACAGAGCTTGCGTTTCCCGGGTTCATCGGGCAGCTGGGGCAACTGGCGCGCCTGGTCAGGGAGCGGGAGGTCGACATCATCGACTGCAGGGACTACCGGGCGGGATCCGTCGGATACATCCTTTCCCGGATGACGAACCGCCCCTACCTGCTCGGTATACACGCGCCGAGGAAGGGCTACAACAGGTTCCTCGTCTATTACTGGAGCAAGCCCGTCATGGCCGTCAACAGATCGGTAAGGGACAACCTGGTGAGGGATTTCGGGGTTCCCGAAGAGCAGATCAGGATAACCTCCACGGCCATCGACACCGCCCACTTCACCTGGTGCCGTCCCGACCCGGGCATACTCGGCGAGCTTAAAATCGGCGAAAGTATCCCGGTGGTCATGATCGTGAGCAGGTTCGAGAGAAAAAAGACAGGGCCGGCGAAAACCCTCATCGACTCCATAAAAGAGGTGGAAAAAAAGATTCCCGGGATAACCGCCGTGCTCGTCGGGCCCGGCGACGACATCGACATGCTCAGGGAGCGGGGGACGGAAACAAACGCCGCCCTCGGCAGGGATGCGGTAAAAGTCCTCGGTTTTCGGAAGGACATACGGGAACTGATCTCGGTAGCCCGCCTCGTGGTGGGAACGGGAAAGGCGGCCATCGAAGCGATGGCCTGCGGTAAGCCCCTGATCGGCGCGGGACGGTACGGAACCGTCGGGCTCGTCACCCCGGACAGGGCGCAGGTTGCTGAGGATACCCACTTCGGGGACCTCGGGGAGGCAGACCCCTTTACCGTCGACCATCTCTCAGCCGAGATGCTGCGGCTCTTTGAAAACCCCGCCCTCGAGGAGGACCTGAGAAATTTCGGCCCCGCCTTCGCGAAAAAATACGACGTCAACCGGGTAGCGGATACGATTTTGCAGATTTACCATGATAAACTGAACGGGAAGTGGGATTAAAACGTCAGCGGAGGCACGTTCCGCACCCGGGAGCGGCCGCAGCACACAGCGGCCTGTACCCTTTGCGGGAAGGCCCTCCGCATCGAGACTGTCGATCCATGAACGGTGAAAATATTCTCGTCATACGGCATGCAGGCCTCGGGGACATGCTGCTCACCCTCTCGGCCGTGGCTCCCATCAAGAGAAAAAACCCTGACTCCCGCATATATTTTCTGGTGAACAGAGCGATGATCCCCCTCCTTGGATGCTTCGACTTCACGGCGGGAACCGTCGAATACGCCCGGGGAGCGGCAGCGGTAGCGCGGATGGTCGCCGAGATAAGAAAGCTGAAGATCGACAGGGTCATCAATTTCGAGCGGGCCTTCAAGAAGTCCCTCATCTCCCTGGCCTCGGGAGGGAGAACGAGGACCGGTTTCAACTCCATCGAGCTTGCCCCCTTCCTCACGGAGCGCGTTCCCGACCTGAAGGACAACCCCTCCTTCCACATGCGGGACCGCTACTTCCAGCTGACGAAAAACATCGGGCTCGACGGGTACGACATCCTGCTTCCCTTCCGTCCGGACCGGGGTTCCCGGGACCGGGTGGAGGAGTTTCTTTCCCGCAACGGGATTTCCGGCTCAGACTTCCTGGTGGGCCTCAACCCGGTTACCGGGTTCCCGTCCAAATACTGGTTCAATGACCGGTGGGCACGGGTTGCCGATTATCTCATCGGGGAGAAAAAGGCAAAGCTGATCGTTACCTTCGGGCCGGAACCGGGCCAGAAGGAAACGGCGATGGATGTCATGGGCAGGATGAGGGAACGGGCAATCCTCTCCTTCGATACCAGCCTCGTTCAGTTCGGCGCGCTCATCGGCGCCTTCAGCCTCTTTCTCTGCCTCGATTCAGGGCCCTTTCACTTCGCCGTTTCCCAGGGGATACCCACCATCTCCCTCTGGGGAAGGGGGAACCTCGCCCAGTGGGGCCCCCAGATAGAGGGACACGTTACGATACAGAAGGAGGTCGACTGCTCCCCCTGTGCCCTCTACGAATGCGATCACAGGACGTGCATGCAGGAAATTACCGCCGAGGACGTCATCGAGAAGATCGACGTCTGGTGCAGCGAAAACAGAGAATAAGCCGATGCCGAACGTACTGATCGATATCAGGCCCACACAGAACGTTCACAGAAAAAGCGGGATTGGCAGGTACGCGAAGAATCTCATCTCCCGTCTGCCCCGGCTCGACCCCGAAAACAGCTATCACTTTCTCCATTACGACGGGGCCGGGTTGCCGGAACTCCCCGACGTGGTAGGGCAAAAGGTCACCTTCCTCCCCTTCCCGAAGAGTAAACCCCGGATCGGCGACGGGAAAATATGGGGCAGGGTCGCAAGAGAGCACAGGATCGATCTGATCCACATCCTCGATATCGAGACACCCTATCCGCTCCCGCCCGGCGTGAAGCTGCTCTGCACGGTTCACGATCTGATCCCCGCGATTCACCCCGATTTCAGCTATTACAAGATGGACATGCCCAGGAGATGGAAAAATCGAATTCGTTATGCATTCTATATGAATAATTTGCATAAAGTTGACGGGATAATCGCCGTCTCGGAGAACACGAAAAAAGATGTCGTGAGGATAGGCGGGGTCGGGCCGGAGAAGATCAGCGTCGTCTACGAGGGGGTAAACTTCGATGACCTCCAGGAGGCGGGAGGAGACACCGGAGTGCTCCGGAAATATGGAATCAGGGAGCCGTATATTTTACATCTCGGCGGGCTCGACAGGAGGAAAAACATCCTGCGCCTCTTGGAGAGCTACCGGGAAGCGAACATACCAGACCACCAGCTCGTCATTGCCGGGAAGAGCAGAGAGGACATGAAGGCGATCGAGGACGGCATCGCGAGGCTGCGATTGGAAAAGCAGGTACACCTGCCCGGCTTCATCGACGATGCCGATCTCAAACCGATCTACAATAACGCCGCCTTCTTCGTCTACCTGTCTCTGTACGAGGGATTCGGCCTGCCGGTACTCGAGGCCATGGCGGCGGGAACTCCCGTGATCACGTCGAACGTTTCGAGCATCCCCGAGATCGCCGGGGATGCGGCCTGCCTGGTGAACCCGGAGGACACGGCCGAGATAGCATCGGCACTGCGCAGACTCGCCGAAGGGGGTGCCGATAGAGAGGAGCTGGTTACGAGGGGAAGGCAGAGGGCCTCGCATTTCAGCTGGGGCAGAACCGCTGCGGAAACGATCTCGGTGTACCGGAAGGCAATCCAGGGAACCATTGCCCCATGAAGGGGCAGGGGAGAAAGCG
>JBFFNJ010000142.1:0-5622 GCA_041563215.1 Candidatus Deferrimicrobia bacterium
ACTTTAGTCCGTCGAGGATCCCGTCGATCTTATCGGGCGCCAGCCCCTCGTAATAATCGTCGTTTATCTGCATCATGGGGGCAGTGCCGCAGGACCCCAGGCATTCCACCAGCGAGAGGGAGAACTTGTTGTCCGGGGTCGTCTCGCCCGCCTCTATCCCCAGCTTCGTGGTGATGTGGCCGATGATGTGCCGGGCGCCCAGGAGCGAACAGGAGAGGTTCTTGCACACCTGAATGTGGTACCGGCCCACGGGTTTCTTGTTATACATCGTATAGAACGTGGCCACACCGAAAATCCTTGCCTCGCTGAACCCGAGCAGCCCGGAAACGTATTCCACCACATCGCCGGAGAGGTATCCGAACTCCCGCTGAGCAAGGTGAAGGGTCGGCAGGATTGCCGCCTCCCGCTCCGGGTAGCGCGAGAGTATCCTTTCGTATTCCTCCCGTGCGTTCTGTGAAAACTCAACTGCCATGAACCCCCTCCGTCACCGGTCGAGTTCGCCGGCAATGATGTTTATGCTGCCGAGGATGGCTATCGCATCGGCAATCATGTGCCCCCTGACCAACTCTGGAAAGGCGCTGTATATCGCAAAGCAGGGAGGCCGCACCTTTATCTTGTATGGTTTGCCCCCTCCCCTGCTCACGATGTAGAACCCCAGTTCGCCGTTTGCCGCCTCCGTTGCGTGGTAGACCTCGCCGAGAGGCACCTGGATCCCCTCCATGACTATCTTGAAGTGGTTCATGAGTGCCTCGATGTTCCCGTAGACCGCATCCTTGGGCGGCAGGGTCACCCTCGGGTCGTTCACGTTCACGGGCCCCCCGGGGAGCCGCTCGAAAGCCTGTGTAAGTATCCTCAGGGACTGCCACATCTCCTCCATGCGGACGCGATAGCGGTCGTAGGTGTCCCCGTTCTCTCCCACGGGAATGTCGAAGTCAAAGGTCTCGTACCCCAGGTAGGGCTGGTCCTTGCGCAGGTCGTAGGGAACGCCGCAGGCCCGGAGGCAGGGGCCGGTAAACCCGTACTCCATCGCCTCTTCTATCGTCAGCGCCCCGACCCCCACGGTGCGCTCGAGAAATATCCGGTTCTTCGTGATGAGGGCATCCACATCCCGCAGCGCAGCGGGGATCGACTCGTTGACCACCTTCTGCGCCTTCTCCACCCAGCCCTCGGGGAGGTCGTCCTTCAGGCCGCCGATGCGGGTGTACGCCGTCGTCATCCGCGTTCCCGTCAGCTCCTCGATGAGGTCGTAGACCTCCTCCCGGGGTTTCCAGAAGTACCAGAAGTTGGTGAGGGCCCCCAGGTCCACGAGATTCGTGCCCACGCATACCAGGTGGTCTATGATCCGGGAAAGCTCGCTGATGATTATCCGTATGTACTTTGCCCGTTCGGGCACGTCGATATCGAGCAGCTTTTCCACCGCCAGGACGTACCCCACGTTGTTCATGAGGGGGGACACGTAGTTCAGCCGGTCCGTGTAGGGAAGCACCTGGGTCCAGGTAGCGTTTTCGCACTGCTTCTCGAAGCACCGGTGGAGATACCCCATCTGGTTGTCGCACGAAACGATCGTCTCCCCGTCCAGCTCGACGATGATCCGCAGCGTACCGTGGGTGGCCGGGTGAATCGGGCCCATGTTGAGCATCACCCTGTCGGTTGCGAGCTCTTCCCCTTCTGCCGGCGCTCCCTTATTTTCGATCTCTCCACTCATCTATGGTTCTCCTCACCTGCTTCTCCGGGTCAGGAAACTCGCGGGTGGAAACCGTCGGTTGCCTGAGATCTATCGGATAGTCCTTCCTCAGGGGATGCCCCTCAAACTCCTCGTACAAAAGGATCCTTCTCAGGTCGGGGTGCCCCTCGAACCTGATCCCGTACATATCGAAGATCTCCCGCTCGAACCAGTTCGCCCCCTTCCAGACGGTGCTCGCCGTGGCAACCACCGGGTCCGCCTCCGGCACCCCCGTCTTCACCCTGACCCTTAAGTTCTTCGAGAAGGAATAGAGGTGGTAGACCACCTCGAACCGGGGCTCCCTGCCCAGGTAGTCCACGGCCGTCAGGTCCATGAGAAACGCGAAGTCCATGTCGGGGTCCTGCTTGAGAAAGGCAAGGACATCTATCACGCTCTCCCGCAGCACCAGGGCCGTGTCATCGCCCCGGAAGCTGTGCGTCTCATAGACAGAGGCGCCAAATTGCTCCGTGATCCTCGCGATAACCGGGGATTTGTCCGTCATCGACGTCCCCCCTCTTCCCAGGTGTTCCTCGCCCTCTTCGTTCCCTTCTCGATCATATCCTTGATGAGAAAGATGCCGTCGATCAGGGCCTCCGGTTTCGGGGGGCAGCCGGGAACGTATGCGTCAACGGGGATGATCCTGTCCACACCCTGGACGACGCTGTAATTGTTGTAGAACCCCCCGCAGGTTGCGCAGGCGCCCATGGCGATGACCCACTTTGGCTCGAGCATCTGCTCGTACACCGTCTTCAGGGCAGGCGCGATCTTGTAGTTGACCGTGCCGGCAACGATCATGAGGTCTGCCTGGCGGGGTGAAAATCTCACCACTTCCCAGCCATACCGGGAGATGTCGTAGTGGGTGCCCACTGCAGCCATGAACTCGATGGCGCAGCATGCCGTACCGAAGGGCAGAGGCCAGAGGGAATACTTCCTCGCCCAGGAGAGAATCTTTTCGAAGCCGGTGAGAAACCCCCGTTCCCCCAGCTGTCCGAGTGCTTCTTCTACTGCCATTCCAGCGCTCCTGCCTTCCATGCGTAAATGAGCCCCACCACGAGGATGAGGATGAATATCAGCATCTCGATAAATCCGAAAAGCCCCAGCTTCTTGAAGAGAACTGCCCAGGGGTAGAGAAAAGCCGTCTCGAGGTCGAAGATGAGAAAGAGGATGGCGATGAGATAAAACTTCACCGAAATTCTCCTCTTGGCATCGGAGAAAAGGGGCATGCCGCACTCGAAGGTGCTAAACTTCCCCTTCTCGTATCGTTTCGGCCCCAGGATGACCGAGAGGATCACGAAGCCCAGAGACAGGGCCACCGAAACCACCAGGAGGATAAGTATCGGTAAGTATTGATCCATCATGTGCCTCCATCAGCCACTATCTGCATCGTTTTCCTCATCCCCCCGCGATAAACCGCGCAGACGCCTCGGCAATGTTGATTACGGGCTCCCAGTAGACGCCCAGGAGAAGCGTGGGAAAGGCGAGCACGGCGAGAAGGGCTCTCGATACGGCCGGTACCATTACCGGCTCCGAGGATTTCGGGGACTCGAGGAACATCACCTTCAGAATCCTCGCGTAGTAGTAGAGCGAAAAGACGCTGTTTATCGCCGCCACCACGGCGAGCCAGTAAATTCCCTTGTTTATCACCCCCGCAAAGAGGTAGACCTTCCCGATAAAGCCGGAAAAGGGAGGGATGCCCGTCAGGGCGAAGAGGAATATGCCCATGCACACCGACATCAAGGGCATGCGCACCCCCATACCCGAATAGTCGGATATGTCCTCGCTCCCGACGGCGTTTGCAACGAGGATGACCACCAGGAAGGCACCCGTGTTCATGAAGAGGTACACGACGAGGTAAAAGAGGACCGCCCTGAGCCCCTCGATGTTCAAAAGGACAAATCCCATGAGCATGTATCCGGCGTGGGCTATGCTCGAGTAGGCAAGCAGCCTTTTCACGTTCTTCTGGACGATGGCTACCAGGTTACCCACGGTCATCGTAATCGCGGAGAGGATGGCAAAAATCGACATCCAGTCGACGCCGCCCACGGCGCTCCAGGTGGAGGCACCGGTCCTGCTGGCGAACACTTCGTAAAAGAACCTGATGAGGATGGCAAAGCCGGCGGCCTTGGGCCCCACGCTCAAAAAAGCCGTCACCGGGGTGGGGGCACCCTCATACACGTCCGGGCTCCACATGTGGAAGGGAACGGCGGCTATCTTGAATCCGAAACCGACGGCGATCATAGCTACGGCCAGATAGAGGATGATCGGGTTGTTGGCCGCAAAGACCGCCCTGCCGATATCGGTGATGTTCGTCGACCCGGAGAGGCCGTAGAGAAGGGAAAACCCGTATATCATGACCCCCGAGGCCGTGGCCCCGTAAACCACGTATTTCACCGCGCCCTCCACGGAACGTTCCATCCTCTTCAGGTACCCCGCAAGAAGATAGGAGGGAATCGAAACGAGCTCGAGGGCAAGAAGAATCATAACGATGTCTACCGACGATGCAAGAAGGTACATGCCGAGGGTTATGCTCAGCAGGAACACGTAGTACTCGGTCTGCCGCTTGCCCGCAACCTCGAGCGACGCGATGGACATGAAGGTGGCAAAGAGGGTGGCCAGCGAGAGGATGACCTTGAAGAAGGTGGAAAACTCGTCTATCCTCACCATGCCGAAAAAGAGGTCTTTCGTTCCACCAGCCCCGAGCCCGCCGGCGATGATCATGGCGGCAGACACGGCGGCAAGGGTCAAAAAAGCGGGGAACTGGGACGTTCTGTTCGCGCTCACCACGTGGAAGAGGATCACCACGAGGACGGCACCGGTGAGAATCAGCTCCGGTATGAAGAACGCAACGCTCTGTATGTTGTCCAGGATCACCCTTTCCCTCCACCAGGTCACACAAGAGTGTTCTTAACAAAATCTATCAGATACAGAAGGCTCGTGTCGATCATCCTGAGCACGGGCATGGGAAACACGCCGAGAAAGAGCACGATGATCCCGAGTGGGGCGAGGCAGAATATCTCCCGCCCGTTGATCTCGGGAAGATCCACATACTTGGGGTTGAGGGGCCCCAGGAAAACTCTCTGCAGCGCCCAGAGGTGGTAAGCCGCGGTAATGACGATGCCCAAAGCCGCGATGATGACCATCGTCTGGAAAATGGGAAACGAGCCGATGAACACGAGGGCTTCAGAGATAAACCCCGAGAGGCCGGGCAGCCCCAGGGATGCGAAAAATGCCAGGCTCACAAATCCCGTGTACACGGGAACGACGGCACCCAGCCCGCCGAACCCGTCTATCTCCCGGTGATGAGCCCTGTCGTACACGACTCCCACGAGGAAAAAGAGCATGGCCGTGATCGTTCCGTGATTGAACATCTGGAGCACCGCCCCGTTTATCGCCGCCGGGGTCATGGCCGCCATCCCCAGGAGGACGAACCCCATGTGGCTGACAGAGGAGTAGGCGACGAGCTTCTTCAGGTCGCTCTGGGCCATGGCGCACAGCGCCCCGTAGATGATGTTGATAACCCCCAGAACGGCGAGGGGAATGGCAAACCACCGCGTCACATCGGGGAACATGGGATAGGAGATCCGCAGGAGCCCGTAGGTCCCCATCTTAAGGAGCACGCCCGCCAGGATGACAGAAATGGCCGTGGGGGCCTCAACGTGTGCGTCGGGAAGCCACGTGTGGAACGGAAAGATGGGGACTTTGATGGCGAAGCCGATAAAGAGCGCGATATAGAGCATGATCCGTATGTCGAAGCCTTTCAGCCAGACGTTGTGGGTAGCCTGGTTCATGTAGTGAAGCATGTTGAAGGTGTGGGCGCCCGTCTCCGGGTTCATCGTGTTGAAGTAGAGGGCGAGCATCACCAGGAGCATGACTTCCCAGAAAACGTAGAAGAGGAAAAA
>JBFFNJ010000143.1:0-5613 GCA_041563215.1 Candidatus Deferrimicrobia bacterium
AAGGTCCTGAAAGCAGCGCCCCGTATCGTGGTGTTCGCCATGGGTGTCCAGGTCACCCCGAATTTCGGGTTGAACTGTTCCTCTTCAATTCCCGGAAGACCATCGGTTCGGTCTTCCTCAAAAATGTCGCCACTTCCCCCGACAGTAAACGTCACGTTTCCTGGACAGTTGATGTAAGTATACAGATAGAAATTTGCATGATTGGTATCTATTTCAAATTCAAAAGGAAATGAACCGATAAATATAGGGGGATTGACGGAAAGATCAAAAAGGTCATCGTTAAAAAGCAAATCCCCATTTATATCGAAATATCCGAAACCGCTGATGACTTTAAGCCTTTTTACACTGCCCAAGTATTGAAGTTCTGCGCCATGAGCCTCCTCTTCGTCCCTGATTGTGAATATATCTCGAGTGGGAGATGGGGGTGGAGGAATATCAGTTACGTCGCGAAGCCTGGCATCTGTGTCTTGATAGGTAAAATTACCGATGAGATCGGAACCAGGTGAAAAAGCGAGATGAAACCCAACGCGCATGGCATCAACTTCATCTTTCTGACGAAGTTCAGGGAGAAGATCGTCAGGGAAGAACCTGAGTTCCAGATCCCCTCTTTCGAAATCCCTGTGCCGATACTCAGCCTGGATGCTCGCTTTGTGTGATAGCTGAAACTGAACGAAAGCGTTGTAAATGTCGTCATCGGAGTCGTTATTTACCTTGTATCCGTCCGTCTCGTAGTGATACTGGCCGACGCTGAGGGAGGCATTTTTATAGAGGCCTGAGACGACAACTTCATCACCCCACGTGCTGTTCTCCCCCACGATGCCGCTCGCCTGAAGTGCGAGACGATTTCTGAGAAACAAAGGGTTGAACTCGTTGAATGAGAGGTCCCCGGGGCCTCCTCCCTCGATGGCGAAGAGGTTGCTCTCGGCCAGGCGCGGCTGGACGGGGGTGACGTTGATGGGCTGAAGGAGCTGTGATTGCAGGAGTTCGCTGACCCGGGCGATCTCGTGGCGGGGAAGGACGGAATAGCTATCGGCAAGGAACCTGTGCGCCGAATAGCTGGACGGATCGGTGTTCACCGATTTCCACCCCTCAACGAGGGCGAGTTTCTGGAAACCCAAATCAGAGTAAACCCGGGCGAGGCTAGCGCTTCTCGCCGCGAGGTCCTGATCCAGCAGGAGGCGCGATCGATAGATTGCCCGGTTGTCGTTCAGCTCTATAGCCTGCTCCATATCTCGCAGGGCCTCCACGGGCCGGTTCACCGTCTGCTTCCGGATGGCATCGTAGAACCAGGGCGTCGGGTCGTTGGGGTCGAGCTCCTTCGCCGTGGCAAACTGCTGCCCGTCGAGATCTTCGCGCTTCTCCTCGAAGTAGGCCTTCCCCAGGTAGCTGCGCATGATCGAGCTGTCGGGATCCAGGGAGACGGCGATCTCGATCTCCCTCCTCCCCTCTTCGAGAGCCCCATCCCTTATCTTCCCCAGTCCCAGGCCGAGACGCGGGAGGGGATCGGCCTGGTCGAGGGCGATCGCCCTGTCAAAAGCGCCCCGGGCGTCTTCCGTCTTTACCTGGGTAAGATATGCGTATCCCAGAACCGTCTGCGTCCGCGAAAGGTGCGGATTCAGGTCGACCCCTTTCATTGCCGCCTCGAGGGCATCATCCAGCTCACCGAAGGAGAGGCGCAGCTCGGCGAGCCTCGCCCAGGCAAGGGCGTTTTCCGGGGCCAGTTTCACCGCCTCTTCGCCGCTTTCGAGCGCCCCGGTAAGATCGAAGCCCGCCTGACGGGCGTAGGAGAGGGCGATCCTCGCCGCTGCAGACTCGGGTGCGGTTTCAACCGCCTTCTGGGCAAGCTCGAGCCCCATCTCCTTTTCATTCTGAACTACGGAGCTGATAGATTGAAGGGCAAAGGCGTCACTGTTCTCTGGATCTAATTTGAAAGCACTATCGATGTCTTTTGCCGCCTGGTCTATCCGTCCCACCGTGAGCAGAAGAGAGGCACGGTAGGTGAAAAAGCGCTGATCCCCGACGTCCTCGGGAGCATTCTCGATGGCGTCAAAAGCCCCCGCAAGGTCTCCTTTCCAGTATGAATCGAGGGACTTCTCCACCATCCCCTGCCACTCAGATTCGGAAAACCCCTGAAAATCGCCCGGCGCATAGTAGATGACCGGCGGGTAGTAGAGGGCCCAGCGCACGGCGTCCCGGGGCCGCACCACGACGCGTGCCACCGGCGCTTTTCCCGCCTCCGCTTCCGCCGATTGGCCGCTGGTAATCGCCAGGCAGCCCGCATCGTTTGCCGCGAGAACCCTGCCTTCGAATATCGATATAAAGGTTCTGTCCTCCTCGACCCTGATCAGGCCCTCGGTCCCTTCCACACCGGCGTTTACGAAGGCCGTGCGCACCTCCAGGTTGCGGGATACCCGGCTGAAAAAGTGCGCCGCCCCGCTCAAAAGATCTATAACCGAGGTCTTCTCCTCCTTCAGCCCTGAAAGGGTGATGGCGCTGTTCTGATCGAGGCGCAATACCGGGTGATTTACCAGAGCGATGTCGGCCCTGCCGTTTTTCTTTACCCGAATCGTGTCCCCGGGGCAGTAGGTTCCGTTCAGCTCGACGGGCTCCCACGCCGTCTCACCCGAGCGTCTGACCTCAACGGTCCCTTGCGCGGAGACCACCTTCGCCACCCACTTCTCACACGTCTCGGCCCGAACTGAACCGGGACTAAACAAAACTGTCGATACAATTATTATGGCCAGCGCTAACACAGAAAAACATGGAATTATTTTTCTCATAACACCCCCTCCCTATTTTCGCTACTTTTTCTCCATGTGCACCACTCCGTCCCACCCATCGCCCGGGGGATCCTCCCGGTAGCGCCCGCAGAGCTCCGAGTAAAACCGGGAGGGTCTGTCCTCCCCGAGGATCTCCCCGGACCGTTTAAACTTTTCCATCGCTTCATCAAATGAGCCATTTCCGAAGGCTTCGAGCGCTTCGGCGAAGATAGCGCAGGCTTCCCTGACTTTCTCGTCGGCTTCCTCGACGCGGCACACGAGCTCGTAAACCCCCACGGGGTTGGCCTTGCCTTTCAACTTGAACCTGCCCAGGTCCCTGGTCAGAAAACCATTTGCGTTCTCCACCACCTCATCCGATACCAGAAGGCTCGTTCCGAGGTGCTTGTTCAACCCCTCTATCCTGGACGCCGTGTTGACGATGTCGCCCATGGGGGTGTACTCGTAGTGGTCGAGGGCCCCCACGTGCCCCAGCAGGATCTCACCGCAGTGAAGTCCGATGCGCGTCTTGAGATTCGCCCCTTCAGTCGAGGTGTCAAAGAGATCGAGCTCCTTTTCTATGTCGACCGCGGCAAAACAGGCGCTGTTTTTGAGCTTCGACTCCGAGCGCGCCGACACCCAGAGGGCCAGCATGGAATCACCGATCACCCCGGAAACGAACCCCCCGTGGCGCTTCACCGGCCTGAACATCGTCTCATAGTAGCGGTTCATGAACTTTCCCAGCTCGTGCGGGTCCATTGTCTCGGAGAGGGTCGTGTAGTGCTGCGCGTCGGTAAAGAGGCAGACGCCGTATACGACCTGGCCGCCCGTCCGTATGTGGGCCACGTCTCTTGCCAGCTGTGCCACCACGTCCTTCGGAAGGTAATGTTCGAAGGCCTTCTGGATGTTCACCCGCTCCTTTTTCGCATCGATGTAGTTCCACACCACGGCCCCGAAGAAGGCGAGCGGCGCCTGGAAAAAGAGGGGGACGGCGATGGGATACCAGGCGTGGTTCTTCTCAAACTGGTATTTCGCCGAAAAGATGTAGAGCACGGAAAGCCCAATGGTCCCCAGCGCTGCGACCCCGATATGGGAGATCCGGCAAAAAGCACCGAGAGCGATCCCCCATGCAAGAACGAGGATCATAAAAAAAGAAAGACCCGCCGGCTTGACGGGTGTATCCGCTAGCAGATTCGAAAATGCCGTCGCGGCAATCTCCACGCCGCTGATAAACACCCCGTTCGCCCGGGAGAAGACGGTGTAGAAGCTGTCCTTCCTCTCGGCGAGCAGCACCTCCGAGAGCCCAACGAAGACCGCTTTTCCCGCGAGATCGATCTTTTCTTCTCCGATCATGCCATCTTTAATATTGAGCGCCTCATGGTACGGTATGGTGGTGACGGTCCCCGGGGGTCCTAAGTAGTTGATATACCTACTGTTCCCCCCCCGATACATCTTTACCAGCGATTCGATCAAACCTTTCTTTCCTGCACCTCCAGTAAACTTATCTGTGCGCTTCAGCTCACCGAGCATCCTATCCGCCAGGTTCGGGTCTCCTTCGAAAACCTCCCGGATATCTCTCACCAGGTCTTTCACACCACCCGATCTGCGCACACGATCGATGGAAGGGGGGAACCTCCCCGCCAGATCGGGCCGAATCTTTTCCATAAGCGCTACAAAATCACCGTACACGTCCGCGGCAAAGAGCTGAAGGGCCACCACCGGCACGGCGGGTGAGTTCCCCGCTCCGATCTCGAAGGTATTGTAGCGGTTCACCTTGAAGGGGATTCTGGGGAGCGTGAATGGCGCCGTTGCCGCTGCAGCGTCAGCGAAGAGGTCGATGGGCAGCACCACCCGCACGATGCTGTGAACCCCTGCATTCAACCCACCGCCGGGGAGTTTGACCTCCTTCGTCTTCATGGGCTCGACGAGCACCACGTTGCCGGCATTTTTCATTGCACTGGCAAAATACGTATCATCCCCGGGTATGCGGGGCTCGATGAAGTGAACGTCGAAGGCGACGACGCTTGCGCCTTCTCCCGCCATGATTTCCGTCATGCGAGCGTGGAGCGATCGTGGCCACTTGTCGGGGTTGTCGGGGAGCCCGAGAACCTCCGAGGATTCCTTGTCTATGCTTATGACGATGGCGTCGGGTGGAGGTTCTATCGCCCCTCTCAGCTTG
This sequence comes from Candidatus Deferrimicrobia bacterium, assembly GCA_041563215.1. Lineage (GTDB taxonomy): Bacteria > Desulfobacterota > Deferrimicrobia > J040 > J040 > WVXK01. The sequence continues at coordinate 4,936 of JBFFNJ010000143.1, forward strand.
AATAACAGGCCGAGACCCGCGTTCTCCTCGATCCCGAGGGTTACGCGCAGGGGGCTGACGGCAATTCCCGCGACCCCCACGAGAATGCCCAGAATGATCGCTTTCAGGACGTGAGGGGTAACGAGCCTGCCCTTTCGCTCTTTCCCTTCCACCCCCGCCTCCACAAAGCCAATTAAAAAATTCCCGGATACAAATCGAGGAACAGCTATTACGCGTGGCAGGGCCGTCTCCGGCCCTGCCTTACGATCTTATGAAAAACAACGTCGATATTTCATTCGGTAAAAGGTTTCAAAAAAGACTGTAGAAAATTATCTCCAGACCCACCGCCCGTTGATATAGTACCACTTATTCGAGATCGGCACGCCGAGCCCCGAACCTCCATCGGTGATAAGACCGCACTCATATGTGATTTTCCCCTGCGTATCGTCCGTCGAGCACATCGTCATATCTAGCTTTATGAGTTCCTCAAATGGTGTGAAATCGTCAAAATTATCACAATCCGCAAAGGGTCCAATTACACAACCCCGGGGAGTAAGATCACCACCTGGCGGCGGATCATCAGAATCAAAGCCGCAACTGGGATATCGAACTACAAATTTTCCATCGAAGACCACCTCCTGTTCACAGGGGCCTTCAAAGGTCGGGACAGAGGCAGCGGCAAGAACACCGCAAACCCCA
>JBFFNJ010000144.1:0-5573 GCA_041563215.1 Candidatus Deferrimicrobia bacterium
AATATATCCCCCGCAAAGCGTTTTTGTCAAGGAAAGAAAATCTGCATCAGCATCGGCGTTCATTAACGGGCAGGGAAACTGAAGGTCCGGTTGCTTGCAAAAAAAAAAGGCGGCAGCCTGAAAGGCCGCCGCCCGGACATTCAACCATTAATCGTGTTTCGGTCTCCTGAGCAAGACCACGCACACGATGGCAATAACGCAGAAGAGGGCCAACGAGAAGTAGGTCTTGTTGTAGCCGGCAGCCACGTTACCCGCATCCTTCGCAGCCTGCACGACCCCCGCGAAGTACTTGGGTACGGTGAAGCCGGCCACGCCCCATGCGGTGAACACGAGGCCGTAGTTCGCGCCCAAGTTCTTCGTGCCCCAGAAGTCCGCTGTTATCGACGGCTGAAGGGCGAAGTTTCCGCCGTAGGAGAAGCCGACGGCGCAGAGGCCAATCAGCACCTGCCAGAAGTTCGTGGCGTTCCTGAGCAGGAAGAGGCAGGCGACTATGTAGAAGGCAAGCAAGCCGATATACGCCCCCTTTCGCCCGACCTTATCCGATGTGGCACCCCAGGCGAGACGTCCCACTCCGTTGAATATTGACATGATCCCTAGCGCTGTTCCTCCCGACATAACCGCAGTGGCACCTGCAAGCTCCTTGACGATCGGTTTTGCCTGCCCGATTGCAACCTGCCCAACAGCGGCACCGAGGAAGAAGGTGATCCAGAGAAGGTAAAACTGAACCGTCTTGATCATTTCACCGGAGGTGAAGTCTTCCTTGGCCGGCGCGGTCGTCCCAGGAGCAGGGGCCGGGGGTTCCCAGCCTTCCGGCTTGTATCCGGCGGGCGGAACCGCGTAAACCATGGCAGAGCCGATGACGAAGATGTAGAAGGTGATCGACATGATCAAAAAGGTCTTGAAGATATTACCCGAGAGAACCGCCATATCCATGCCATCCTGGAAGGCAACGAGTCTCTCGATAAGCGGCGCGAATATCATCGATCCCGCTCCAAATCCCATAACAGCCAGACCGGTGATCATCCCCCTCTTGTCAGGGAACCACTTGATGCAGGTGGCGATGGGAGTAACATAGGCAAATCCGACCCCAAGACCCCCAATGATCCCGTAGGCAAAGTTTAGACCCATAGCATTCTTGTACATAAATGCCGACAGCAGGCATCCAGTACCCAGGAGAATTCCTCCAAAGGCACCAACGATTTTCGGTCCCTTCTTATCCTGCCAGATGCCTGCGATAATCATCGCCACGGTGAAGAAAAGCAGGGAATACCGATACGGAGCAACGGTTGTTCCTTTGTCCCAGTTGTTGAGGTACGCAAGCGCCGGGCGGAAAACCGACCATGAATAGAGAACTCCCAGGCACATCTGCATCACCAGGGCCGCCCCGACAAACTTCCAACGATTTACTTTCTCTGCCATACAACACCTCCTCCACTATTTTGGTGTTCAGAAAATCACCTTTTGAAACCGTGAAACACAGAGAAACCAAGAAATCTTTCTGGCTATCACCCCCCCTCCATGGAAAATTGATCTATTGGCTACCTTTTCCTCCCAGAAAAGTGTACGAAACACGAGATCGCCCAATTTGAAAAAGATAGTAAAACAATGTTATCGGGTTGTCAAGCATATTTTCGAACAATTCTAAAACAATATTTCAAAAGATTGCCCGACCCGCATCCACGGAAAAAGCAGAACTGTACGACGGTATTGCCATGCATTCTGGCCCTCACAAGAATCGTGATTGCCCCGGAATCTCATCACCCGGGCTTGCTCTGCTCGTTGATCCTGTTTTGCGATTTTTTCTCCTCCCCATATTTTTTCAGGATCCCAATCTCCCTTTTTGTCAGAAATCTCCATTCGCCGGGCGACAGATCCTTCAGGGCAAGACCCGCAAAGCCAACTCTTGTAAGCCTCAAAACAGGATGGCCGACTTTTGCGAACATTTTCCTGATCTGACGGTAACGCCCTTCAGATATTTTCACCACGATCCACGATTTATCCTTTCTTACCTCCGATAGAGCGAACTTTCCCGGGGCCGTTTTCCTGCCATCGATATCCACACCGCTTCTCAAAACATTCAGTTTGGACTCCATTGGGATCCCCTTTACCTTTGCCACATACGTCTTTTCTACGCCATATCGTGGATGGGTCAGAAGGTTCGCAAGGTCTCCGTCGTTGGTAAGAATGAGCAAGCCACTCGTGTTGTAATCGAGCCTGCCCACGGGAAACACCCTCGGATAGACGATGTCAACGATATCTGCGACCGTTTTTCTCCCTCTCGGGTCATACATCGTGGTAAGCACGCCCCTTGGCTTGTTCAGGGCGATGTAGACCGTTTCCTCAACCGAGGTTATCCGCTTGCCATCCAGCCTGACTTCGTCAATCTCGGGGTCTAAATGCTTTCCCTTGTCAAACATGACCCTGCCGTTCAAGGAAACCCTCCCCTCGGCAATCGCCTCGTCGGCCTTTCTCTTCGACAGCCCCGCTGACTGGGCGAGATAGCGGTTAATCCGTACTTTCGCCACCACCTTCATGCTCCCTGCCGGGCTCACTCTCGTCACCAGCAGTTCCCGGCCCCGCGTCTTCACCGTTGGAGCCCAGAATTTCTTCCAGCTCAGATATTGACGGAAGGAACGAAAGGCTCTCGAGCCCAAAAAGCTCGAGAAACTCTTTTGTCGTTCCAAAGAGAAAGGGTCTGCCCGGCATTTCCTTTTTCCCCACCACCTTGATAAGCCTTCTCTCCATCAGGGTTTTTATGGCCCCCTGAGAATCAACCCCCCTGATATCCTCGATTTCGGCCCGCGTGATCGGCTGCTTATAGGCAATTATCGAAACCGTTTCAAGGGAAGCCCGCGACAACCTCGGGGGCCTGGACTCCAAAAGAGCCCTTACGTAATCCTGATTGGCCGGATTGGTCCTCAACTGGTATCCTCCCGCAACCCTCTCCATAAGAATGCCGGATTCACCGCTGTATTTATTCTGAAGAACCGTGATGGCCTCATCGAAGGACTTTTTGTCGTAATGGTGGAGGATCTTTCTGGCCCTTTCCTGCGTCAACGGGGTAGTCGATACGAGCAGTATGGACTCGATAATGGATGACAGCCGCCCGACCGGCCCGCTTTCCTCTTCCCTCTTCATCATTAGCCTCTGCTTCCCTATTGTTCCCCTTCCCCATTCAATCCAGGGCTTTTGCCACCAGCGTGATCTCCTCGAAGGGGCCCGCCTGATAGAGACCGATGGTTCCTATCTTTGCGAGTTCGAGTACGGCGAGAAAAAATGATACCGCCTCGGATTTGGTCATCACCTCATCCATCACCTCATTGAAAGTAAGGACGGGCGACCGGGTGAGCCTATCGACCAAAAAAGTCATCGCATCGGAAATGCTGAGCCTGTCAATCGAAATGTCATGGGTCAAATCTCCTCCCACCCTGTCCAACACCCGTTTGAAGGCGGTGAGGAGATCGGCGAAGCTCACTTCCGTTAATTCAAGCGATCCCGACGAGAGAAAATCCTGCTCCGTCATCTCCATTCTCTTGAACACATCCCGGTTTAAAACCGGCCCTTCTGCAAGCTGGGATGCCGCTTCCTTGTACTTTTCGTATTCCATCAACCTCCTGGAAAGCTCCCGCTTCATGTCCTCAGGATCAGGTTCGTCATCGATGCCCTCATGCCTCGGAAGGAGCGAGCGTGATTTGATGTATATGAGCGTTGAGGCCATCACGAGGAATTCGCTCGCCATTTCAACGTTGAGGGTCCGCATCAGATCGAGGTATTCAAGGTACTGTGCTGTCAGTTCTGCAATGGGGATATCACTGATGTCCAGCTGGTTCTTTCTCACCAGGTGAAGCAGCAGGTCGAGAGGTCCCTCGAATTTCAACAGGGGGAGTGAAAAAAGAACATTTTCCGGTTTTTCATTCAAATCCCTATCGCCTCCCTGACCTCCTTCATGGTCAGACCCGCTCTTTCCCCGGCCCTTTTCGACCCTTTGTCGAAAACGATATTCAGCAAAGACTCGTTTTTGAGGATTTCACTCCTCTTGTCCCGTATCGGTTCGATGAATCTATTCAGCCCCTCAGCCATTATCCTCTTGCATTCAACGCACCCGATCTCTGCCGTTTGACACTCCCTGCTGATTCTCTGCACCGTCTCGCCTTCCGAGAACATTTTGTGGAAAGAGAAAACATTGCAGACTTCAGGATTGCCGGGGTCACTTCTCCTTTTCCGCTGAGGGTCGGTGATCATTTCCATAACCTTCGCATTGAGCTCCCCTTCGCTATCGGAAAGGTATATGGCATTCCCGTAGCTCTTGCTCATCTTCCTGTTATCGATGCCGAGCAGTTTCGGCGTCTCCGTGAGGTATGGCTCAGGGAGTGGGAACACCTCCCCGTAAAAGTGGTTGAACCTCCTTGCTATCTCCCTTGTGAGCTCCACGTGGGGTACCTGGTCGATCCCCACCGGGACGAGGTTGGCCTTGTACATGATTATGTCAGCCGCCTGAAGGACAGGGTACCCGAGGAAGCCGTAGGTATGCAGGTCCCTTGTTTCCTGTTCCCTCATCTGCTCCTTATACGTCGGATTTCGCTCCAGCCAGGGGAGCGGAGTTATCATGGAGAGTATCAAATTGAGTTCCGCATGCTCCTTGACCGCCGACTGGACGAAAATCGTCGATTTTTCGGGGTCGATGCCACAGGCCAGCCAGTCTGCAACCATCTCTTTGATGTTCCCCGCTATTTCCTGCGTCGAATCGTAATCGGTGGTGAGGGAATGCCAGTCCGCAACGAAGTAGAAGCAGTCCGTATCATCCCTTTCCTGAAGTTCTACCCAGTTGACGGTTGCCCCAAAATAGTTGCCCAGGTGGAGTTTCCCCGTGGGCCTCATGCCGGAGAGAACGATCTTCCTGCTCAAATCACCTGCCTCCTGAACCTAGCTCCCCAAAAACAGGGAGCTCAGGATATGAATTCCCGATCCCAGAAATCGGCTAATTATACCAAATGGATTCAAAAAAAGTAGTCCTATCAAGATAAACATTCCATATCGTTCAATCCTGGCAAAAGAATCGGCCATGTCATCGGGAAGCATCCCGGTCACGATCCTCCCACCGTCGAGGGGCGGTATCGGAATCAGGTTGAAAAGAGCCAGGAGAATGTTAAATTGCGTCGAGACGATGAGCATCATTACGAGGGGAACGAGAAGTATCTGCCAGCCACCGGAAGGGGCAGCGTGCAGGCCTTCTCTCATGACGGTGGCGACGCTACCGGGAGAGAGGAACTTGATGAGCCTGAAGCCAATACCGGATAACAGGGCAAGTGCAATGTTGGTTCCCGGGCCGGCAGCTGAGACATAGACCATACCCCGGCGAGGATCCCTCAGGTTCAGCATGTTTACGGGAACGGGCTTGGCGTATCCGAAAAGAACCGGTGACTTGGATAGTATGAGAAACAATGGAACGAGAATGGTGCCGAAGAGGTCAATGTGTTTCAAGGGGTTGAGGTTGAGCCTCCCGTGAAGCTTGGCCGTGGGGTCGCCGAGCTTATCAGCAACGAAACCATGTGCCACCTCGTGAAAAGTGATCG
>JBFFNJ010000145.1:0-5527 GCA_041563215.1 Candidatus Deferrimicrobia bacterium
AAGTTGACGGAACAAATGACGCTTCCCGTGTCCGATCCGGTTGCCGGTTGTTTTTCCAAAATCATGGCAGCCCCCGTTTTGGAAATGATTGAGAGCTCTGATGCTGTAGCCATCGGCCCGGGGTTGTCATTTCGAAAAGAGACGGAAGAATTTATATCATATCTCCTTCCAAAAGTCGGGAAGCCTCTCGTGATCGACGCAGATGGGCTCAACTGTCTCAGTAATAATATGGGGATGCTCACCCATGTAAACGCCCCGGTGATCGTAACCCCCCACGAGGGAGAAATGAGCAGGCTGTCGGGTTTCTCCGTAAAAGAAGTCAGGGAAGACCGCGTTGGTTTTGCACGGAATTTTTCAAAGGCCAACGGAGTGATAACCGTCCTCAAGGGATACAGAACGGTCATTGCCGACCCGGAAGGAACGATTTATGTCAACGACACGGGAAACCCCTACATGGCCACAGGTGGCATGGGGGACGTCCTTACGGGTCTGATTCTGTCCTTTCTCGGACAGGGTATGGTGCCGATCGAGGCGGCAATCTGCGCGGTACACCTCCACGGCCTTTCCGCAGATATCGCCCTCGAGGCGCATCCGAGAGCACCGGTATTGCCGAGACATGTTGTTTCCTATTACCCCATCGCGCTGGCAGGAATATTCGATCATGGGGAAACAGCCGATTTCCCCGAGACAGGGGGCGAATAGTTCGTTTACATGGGACCACTGAAGATTCCCGACACCATATTTTCCGGAAACGATCAGGAGACGCGGTCTATCGGTCGTGAACTCGTTCAAATACTGTGTCCGGGGGACGTGGTATCGCTGGAAGGAGAACTCGGCGCCGGAAAGACACAGCTGGTCAAAGGGGTCGCAGAGGGTATGGGGATAGACCCGGAACGCGAGGTTTCCAGCCCCACCTTTTCGATAATCAACGTATACGAAGGAAAAGAGGTCATCTACCACATTGACCTGTACCGGCTGGGCGAAGATTGGGACGAACTCTCCCGGACGGGCATTTTCGATGTGATTGCAGGTGAGGGGATTGCGTTGATCGAATGGGGAGACAGGGCAAAAAATTATTTGCCAAAAAACACCATTAGGATTATTCTAAAAATTTTAAACGATAACGACAGGGAAATACAGATGCTTCGGGGCTGGAGCAATTAGGGGCTTGTTCGTAGATCTACCCTGTCCAGAAAATATCCCCCTTTCTTAAGACCGGCCGGGAAAGGGCATTTGACAGTTTGTGGTGCAGTCAGTTTTGTCGAAGCAGGATCCGCATACGAGGAGGAACGGTAGATGGCGCTCGTGGTTCAGAAGTTCGGTGGAACTTCCGTCGGCTCAATAGAAAAGATCCGCAACGTTGCCGGCATCGTGGCAAGGACGAAAGATGCAGGAAACGACGTCATCGTTGTCGTTTCCGCAATGGCGGGTGAGACGGACAGGCTCGTTAAACTCGTGTCTGATATCACCGACTTTCCCAATGAGAGGGAGTATGACCAGGTTGTCTCGTCGGGAGAGCAGGTCAGCATTGGATTGATCTCGATTACTCTTGAGAGTATGGGCTACAAGGCACAATCGCTGCTCGGTTACCAGATACCGATCCTGACCGACGATGCCCATGTACGGGCACGCATCAAGCACATCGAGACAGGAAAAATCATGAAGGCCATCTCGGATGGCTATATACTCGTTATAGCGGGATTTCAAGGCATAAACGGTGTTGGAGACATAACGACGATGGGCAGGGGCGGGTCTGATACCAGCGCAGTCGCTATTGCAGCAGCAGTCGAGGCCGATGTCTGTGAAATTTACACCGATGTGGAAGGGGTATTTACGACCGATCCAAACATCAGCCGAAATGCCAGGAAACTGGAAAAAATCTCCTACGATGAGATGCTCGAGATGGCGAGCCTGGGAGCAAAGGTTCTGCAGATACGATCCGTAGAATTTGCAAAGAAATATGGCGTGAGGATTCACGTCCGGTCATCTTACACAGAAAAACCGGGCACGCTTGTGACAAAGGAGGATGAGATCATGGAAACGGCTGTCGTGTCAGGCGTCACGTATAACAAGAACGAAGCAAAGATAACGATCGTGAAAGTGCCGGATCGCCCGGGTATCGCCGCCAAGATTTTCAAGCCCATATCAGACGCAGGGGTTAACGTGGACATGATCGTTCAGAACGTGTCTCTTGAGGGGTTTACGGACCTTACTTTCACGGTTCCCAAGACGGATTACAAGAAAACCATGGCGATGATCGAAGATGTGGCCAATGTTATCGGAGCCGAAAAAGTAGAAGGAAATGAGAAGATAGCCAAGGTTTCCATCGTCGGCGTGGGAATGCGGTCACATCCGGGTGTTGCTGCGCAGATGTTTAAAACCCTGGCGCAGGAAAACATAAACATCCTTATGATCAGCACCTCCGAGATCAAGGTCTCCTGCGTCATTGAGGAAAAATACACCGAGCTGGCAGTAAGGGTTCTCCACGATTCTTTTGAGCTGGGCGAACAGCCCAGGGAGGAGAAGATTTAAATACGCAAACAATTTTCTCAGAGGTGGTTATGGCCAGAAAAAAGATTTATCTCTACGATACGACGCTTAGGGACGGGACACAGGCAGAGGATATTTCCCTCTCTGTGAACGACAAGATCTCCATAGCCCGCAAGCTCGACGAGTTCGGGATACACTACATCGAGGGTGGCTATCCCGGGTCGAACCCCAAGGACCGGGATTTCTTCAAAAAGGCGGCCGATATGGAATGGGAGAGCGCAAAAATATGTGCATTCGGGATGACCAGGAGAGTCGGGCGCAATGTCGAAGACGACGGCAACGTCCGGCTGATGAAAAATTCCCGGGCTCCGGTAATAACTATCGTGGGCAAGGCCTGGGACTTCCACGTTACAACCGCACTGAGGACGACTCTTGAAGAAAACCTCAATGCAATATCCGATACGATCGGCTATCTGAAAAATTTCTGCGAAGAGATATTTTTCGACGCCGAACACTTCTTCGACGGTTACAAGCGGAACCCCGAGTACTCCATCGAGGCGATTCATGCGGCGGCAGAAGCAGGTTCTGACTGCATCATTCTCTGTGATACGAACGGGGGCTCTCTTCCCTCCGAAATTCTCCGCATAGTCAAAGCGGTGAAGAAAAGGTTAAAGGTCCCCCTCGGCATTCACTGCCACAACGACTCTGAGCTGGCCGTTGCCAACTCTCTTGCAGCCGTCGAGGCGGGGGCGGTCCAGGTTCAGGGTACGGTAAACGGCTACGGTGAGCGGTGCGGGAACGCAAATCTCATCTCCGTGATTCCCGGTGTCATGCTGAAGATGGGCCTCCAATCGATTCCTCAAGAAAATCTCGAAAGGCTCACGGAGCTGTCACGGTACGTTTCCGAGATAGCGAACGTGGGCCATTTCAAGAGGCAGCCCTACACCGGACACAGCGCTTTTGCCCACAAGGGGGGGATGCATGTCAGCGCGATCAGGAGGCACCCGGGGACCTATGAACACCTCGAGCCCAATATCGTGGGGAACAGGAGAAGGGTCCTCATTTCAGACCTATCCGGAAGAAGCAACATTTTGGAGAAAGCAGGCCAGTTTGGCATAGACCTGAAAGGCTCCGATCCCATTGCCGAAGATGTTTTAAACAGGATCAAGGAGCTCGAGCATCAGGGATATCAGTTCGAAGGGGCCGAAGCATCGTTTGAACTCCTGTTGAAAAAAGCACTGAAGACCCACAAGCCATTCTTTGTCCTCAAGGGATTCAGGGTTATCGACGAGAAAAGGTTCGAGGATGAGCCGCCGGTTGCAGAGGCTACGATAATGATAGAGGTTGATGGTCATCCCGAACACACGGCCGCTCTTGGAAACGGACCGGTGAATGCTCTGGACAAGGCGATTCGAAAGGCCCTGACGAAGTTCTTCCCGGAGATCAGCGACATGGAGCTCTACGATTACAAGGTGAGGGTCCTTACCGCGGGAGAGGGCACCGGAGCGACGGTAAGGGTGCTCATCGAATCAGGGGACAAGGACGAAAAGTGGGGCACCGTGGGTGTATCCCACAACATCATAGAGGCGAGCTGGCAGGCCCTGACCGATTCGATCAGGTACAAACTGCACAAAGAGCGGCTCAAAAAAGACCAAAAGGACAATCAGGAAAGAACCGGTTGAGAAAGAGAGAGAAGTCACACCTCTACCTCACTTCCGTTCTCGCAGCTCTGATCCTCTTTTCCCTCGCAGTGTACCTCCAGGATAAGGGGATTTATGAAACAGCTATATATGACGGAAACGGTAGACAATTGTCTGTTCTCGACCACCTCTCCCGCGAGGAAAGGGATAGCATAGAAGGGGACTCGAGGAAAGAGATAATCGCCGGAATCAGTATAAACGTAAACAGGGCGACTGCAGGCGAAATTTCCCTGCTGCCGGGGGTATCTGAGAAAACAGCCGAAAATATTGTACGGTACAGGGAAAGAGAAGGAGGGTTTTCCGACTTTGATGATCTGCTAAACGTAAAGGGTGTGAAGAGAAAAAGGCTGAAAAAAATATTGCCCTTTATTGAGCTTTAGGCTTTTTTTTGCTAAAATAATTGACAAAATTGGTATACTTAACGAAGGAGGAGATATGTTTGAAACCATCAAGAGAGACATAAAAGTGACATTTGAACGGGATCCTGCATCCCGAAGCGTAGCCGAAATCCTTCTCTGCTACCCCGGCCTCCACGCAATATGGATGCACCGGATGGCCCACTGGTCATGGAAGAAAAACCTCAAGCTTTTGGGGAGGCTCATATCGCACATCTCGAGGTTTTTAACGGGAATAGAGATTCATCCCGGTGCGGATCTCGGCCCGGGTTTCTTCATCGATCACGGGATGGGTGTCGTCATCGGTGAAACCGCCGAGGTTGGGGAAAATGTCACCCTCTATCACGGCGTTACCCTCGGGGGGACGAGCTGGAAAAAGGAAAAGAGGCACCCCACGATCGAAGATAACGTCATCATTGGAGCAAATGCAACCATACTGGGGCCGATAACGATCGGATCTAATTCGAAAATCGGGTCCGGTTCCGTTGTGGTAAAAGACGTCCCGCCAAACTCGACCGTGGTTGGCGTGCCGGGGAGAATTGTTTACCGGGATGGGGATGTCTACCTGGATGAAGAGGGCGTCGCCGGCCTCCCGGACCCTGAAGCAAAGGCAATCAAGTGCCTCGTTGACCAGATTCACGCCCTCGAGAAAAGGGTCGAGAGTCTGTCTCACAAACTCGAAGAACACGAAGTGACCAGCCTGCACGCCAAAGCGAAGTGAAATGGTGGGTTCAAACGATTTTAAAATATCGTCATACCCACCAAGAAACCGCTACAGAGGGTCGGTTAAATGAAGATAACCACGAGGGGAAGATACGCGGTGAGGGCAATCGTCTGCCTCGCCTATCAGAGCAGGGGAAATCCCGTATCGATCAGGGAAATTTCAAAAACGGAAAGGATCTCCCAGAAATACCTCCATCAGCTCTTTCAGAAGCTTCGAAC
>JBFFNJ010000146.1:0-5523 GCA_041563215.1 Candidatus Deferrimicrobia bacterium
GAAGGCAAAGGAGTTGTTTCCGGAAAGCCCGTGCACGTGGACCTCCTCCGCCTTGACCCCCACACCGATGTATCTCTGGCCACACACCCCTCTCAGATAATACTTCTTAACCCCCCGCTCCGCCGCCTCCTTCATGGCGAGGTTCAGGGGAAGTGAGCCGCAGACCACGTCCACGTCTATGTAGAGCTCGTCGCCACAGACATTTTCGAGGACCTTCTCGATGAACCCCCTCGTTTCGTGCCTCTTTTCGGACAACGGAGCCAGATAAAACGCCTGGGCCCTCGAGAGGGGCTGCATCTTTACCTGCCCCGAAATCTCGCCTTTACCAAAATTCTCATACAGCAGGGGGTCGGGCCCATGGTACCGGAACCGACGTGCGCCCACCACATCCTGATGGGTGCTCATGCCGAGGCCTGCCGCGAAGCCCTCCATCTCCGAATGCCACGCTCTGTTCATCCGGGCTATTCTCTGCCCGCCCACCTCGGGGTCGATCCTGTGGCCGTATTTTCTCGTGGTGATGCCCCAGGCGCACTGATCGGTGTGGCATCGCTCACAGAGGGTGCATCCCACGGGGATGAACTGGGCCATACCGATGCCGACAAAATCGGCCCCCGCAAGGAGGACGAGCATGGCTTCGAAGCCATCTTTGACTCCCCCCTCGGCTATCACCGAGACCCTCTCCCTCAGCCCCGCCTCCCGGAGGGCGATATCCGCGATGTGGGCGAGATACACGATGTTGAGGCCCCTGTTTTTCAGATCCATCATGTGGGCGGCGCCCGTCGAGCCGTCAGCCCCCTTGATCGTCATGTAGTCGAACCCGGCGCGTGCGAGGGCAACGACGATCTCGGGAAAATTCCAGGCCGTCCCGTAGACGTCTGCGCCAATGACCTTCTCGTCCCCGAGAAGCGCGCGGAGCGTCTCAACCCTCATGGGAAGCTCTTCTATCGAATACTGCAGGTGCTGCGGGTTCGGGGAGGTGATGGGGCGAAGCGCCTCCACACACCTGATCAGGGCGATCTCGAGGTCGTTTTTTATTGCCGGGAGATGCCCCCCCTTGCCTTTTTTCGCGTCCTGACCGTACTTCATGGAAAATCCGGCAAACTTATCCAGGTCGATCCAGGGCCCCAGGCCCCCCGACCCGAACTGGAGGATAATGTGCTTTGCGGCGCTCATCATATCGGGATGTATGTAACCTTCCCCGCTGAAGAAGGGCCTGCCGAGCTCTATTGACGCCAGAAGGCGGGCCAGAACGGTCTCGTGGGCGTTGGAGCCATAGCTCATGTTGCAATCGAAAACGGGCGTCCCGACGGGGTACTTTGCCACCCTCTTTCCCAGGACCGCGTCGTCAAGCCTCCCTGCATACTCGAACCGGTGATCCCGCTGCGGGCTCAGGATCTCGGCTGCATCTATCATCCAGTGATCCCGCAGACCCGTTCTGACCGGCCCGAGGTGGGAGGAATAGAGAAGGCTCTCTCCCCGTGACCTTGCCAGGTTCTGGTTGATCACCTCGGCATCGGTTACCCTGTTTCCGATATCGGTGTAGTCGGGGTTGTCGAAGACCTTTATGGAGTACTGGGGGCAGTACCTGACGCACCGCTTGCAGTTGCAGCACTCCTCCTCGACTACGTGGAGGATCTTGTCCACGAAGTACACGCCCGACTCGGGCTCTTCTATGCGGTTACCCTCCTCGTCAACGGGAATCTCCTCCATCCAGAACACGCCGTGGGGAAGCTGCGGGTTGTTCAGGTTGTGGGTGCACTCGAAAACGCAGGTGCTGCAGAAGACGCACCCGTGGCCCGGCTCGTCATCCTCTGATGTAACGACCACCCGGTAACGGGGAGAGTAATTGTACATTCCCAACTCCCGGGGGGGGTCGTAGACTATCTTGCTCTCCCTGATTATCTTCGTTTTTTCCTTCATCCTTCACGCTTCCCTTTTCCACGAATAGTCGAGTTTCTCCACCCTCTCCTCTCCTATGCGATATCCGACTACTTTTCCGGCTTCGGGGGTGCTGAGCGCGACATTCTTGCCCAGCAGGTGTGCTGCCGATATTATGGCCCTCTCCTCGCTCCCCATGATCACCACGTCCTCGCTCTCCCCCACGGCGAAGGGACGCAGGTGGTCCCTGTCGGTTATTCCCACCAGGACGTCATCCACCAGAACCATTGCCGTAGAGGGGCCGCTCATCTTGAACTGAGAGTAGACGGGGTCCCGAGTGAGATCGAGATATCGCTCCTTTTCGTCTTGATCCATAAGCATGATTTCCTCGGGAAACTTCTGCGCCATGATCCACTCGATCTCCCTGAGGGAGAAGCCCTCCGATATGAGGTGTGCGATCTCGAGAAAGATTGCTTCCGAATCGGTGCCAACCTGCATCCGCACCCCTATCTGCTCGAGGGCCCTGCTGTTTGCCCTGTCCGAAGAGAGGTGGCCGTTGTGGATCCCGGAAACGTTGTAGAGGGCTATCGGCTGCGGCCCCCACCACAGCCCCCTGCCCGTGATCGTGGGCCACCGCATGTGCACCTGGAGTGCGCGTATGTCCTGATCCTGGTATTGCTCTATCTCGAAGATCTTTATCGTGTCAGAGAGTTCGAAGGCGGTGAGAAACGTTCCCGTGCCCCTCCCGCTGGAAAATATCCGCGCGTCGTCTTTGAAGAGGGTGTTGAACTCGGAGACCCGTTCTATGACGAACCGGTTCTGATCGTCGTGCCTTGCAAGCTCGAGCATCTCCTCCCGGGTGGGGGGTGAAACGATGTACCTGATCATCAGGGGCATGTCATACTCGTAGTAGTGCTTCCTCCTCACCATTTCCTCTCTATCTAGGAGATGCAGCCCGTACCGGAGAAACCACTCCTCGAGTTCGCTTCTCTTGGAGTCAGTCCGGTACATGATGTGGAAGACGAAGAAGTTTATATTTTCGTAAATTCCTTTCAGCGTTATCCCCGCGCCGGTCCTCGCCCTGTACTGGAGGCAGGAAGCTGAATTGATAAGGGGCATGAGCTCTATTCTGCCCACAGCAGCCAGGAGCCCGCATGATCCGTTCGGGATTCCCCTGTCGCCGCCCGAAAATGCCTCAACCGTCAGGTCACGGGGCCGGGCAGGCTCGTTTCCCCCGCCCCCGTATGCATCAGATGTACTGGTCTTCAATGGTCGCCTCCCAACTTTCCTCTTCCGGAACGATGTCCATCGTGTTTCTCGGACATGCCCAGACAGCCTCCTTGGTCTTGTCGGTAACCAGTTGCCTGATGAACTTGAAAAAATGCGCATCCGCATCCGGGTTCCAGGGAACCATCAGTTTTGCGATCGCCCCCCTCCCGTAGTCATAACACCAGTCGCACTGGGTGCAGATCCCGCAGAAAAAGCAGCGCTTCGCCATTTCCACGGCCACCTCCCTTGAGAGGGGCAGCGTGGTCTCCTTGAAGTTTAAATGCCGATCCTCGAGCGGTATCCTGGTAAGCCTGGCCCTGGAGAGTTTCTCGAAGTACCGGACTTTCATCGTGGAGTAATATGCTATCTCCCTGTCCGATCCGATGGATAGCTGCTGGCCCGTCAGGAACCTGTGGACGTCTGCTGCCGTATCCTGCCCCGAACCTATTGCCTCAACGATCATCCCGATGTTGGAGGCAAAGCCCGACCGTACGTCTCCGGACAGGAACGACCTGTCGTTTAGGATCGGATTTCCCGCATCACCGGTAACTCTGTTTCCTTCGGGCCTGCCTCCGGGGATGAGATCTTCCAGGGTGGAGCTCTCCCCGATGGCCGTTATGATCCTGTCTACCTCAACGGTGAAGTATTGTCCCTCGAGGGGAACCGGCCTCTCTCTTCCCGACTCGTCCGGGGGGCCGAGCTTTGCCCTCTGGAACGTCATCCTGAATGATCCGTCCCCGTTTTTTTCCACCGAAACGGGAATCGACAGGAAGACGAACCCGATGCCCTCGCTTCCCGCCTCCTCGATCTCGCCTGGGTGGGCTGTCATCTGGGACGGGGTCCTCCTGTAGTAGACCGTCGCTTCAGAACCGAGGCGGACAGCGCTCCTTGCCACGTCGAATGCGGTATACCCCCCGCCGATAACCGCAACTCTCCTGCCGGCGTTGATCCGCCCGGACAGCTCCCCGATCTTCCCCGACTCCATCTCAGGCGAGAGGTTTATCTCCTTTAAAAATGAGACCCCCTTCCAGATTCCGGGAAGGTCGTCTCCGATAATCCCCATATTCCTCTCCTTCAGTGCACCGGTAGCGATGATGAGCGCGTCGAAATCGGAAACCAGCCCGGGAAGGTCAGAATCCAGAATCCTGGATGAAAGCTCTATCCTGACACCGCTTCTTGATATGTACTCGATTTCGTACGATGCGATATCGTCGGGATACCGGTACCGGGGGATGCCGAACCGCATGAGGCCACCTGCTTTCCTCTCGGCCTCGAAGACGGTTACCATGTGACCGAGCCTTTTCAGGAAAAAAGCCGACGTGAGCCCGGCAGCTCCCGCACCGACGACGGCCACCCTCTTCCCCGTTGTATCCGGGATCGTTTCCGGAAAGATAGCGCTGTGGAAACCGAAATCGGCAGCAACCCGCTCGAGGGCCATGATATCAACGGGCGTGTCAAACTTCTCCCTGTTGCACGACGTTTCACAGGGATGGTCACAGAACCTGCCGCATCCCCCGGAAAAGGGGTTGGTCTTTTTCAAGACGTGGAATGCCGTTTCAAAGTCTCCGCTTGACATAGCGAAGAGAAAACGCGGGATGTCGTTTCTCGCCGGACATCCGGGGTTTTTGAGGTGGTCCGACGTGTAACAGGGACTCGGCTTTGCATGATAGACTGGCAGAAACTTTTTCATCTCCCCCTCGAAACCTCTGACCCCTTTTGCGAAAGAAAACCCCCGGGGGGGTTGCACTCCGAAAATTATACCACAGCGCTCGGGGAAACCGACTTTTGTAACTTCGAGATTCGTTTGGAGGCCAAAACCCGACTCTTCCCTATTTCTCTCCTCCTTTGAATCTTACCAGTTCGCCGGCAGCCACACAGATGAGTCCGAAGGGCAGATACCCGGCATAGCCGAGGAGGGGCATCTCAAACAGTTGAAACTTGTGGAGGTAGGGGATCGCGTAGACCCACTTCGACAGGCTGTTATAGTTCCACATCTCCCAGAAAAAACCGCATACAAGTGCCGCAACGGAGGAGGTTACTACCAGCGTCCAGTCGCCGTAGGTAATACCGGAAAGGATATGTCTTTTTTCGAATATGACCGCAAAGGACACCAACGCGATCAGCGGGGAAAGCCACAGGAGCGAGTAGGTCAATTCCGGGTGCGTTCCAAGGGAGGCGAGTCCCACGAGCGCCGCAAGAATAGCCGCAGAAGCCCACACCTTCGAATGGGCTGGGCGAAGGGGAATGAAATCGGCGTAGCACTCCCTGAAGAAGGAAAACGTGAGGAGCAGATCCTTCGTGCTGATTACGGCGGGAAGGACCGTTGAAAAGGAAATTGATGCATAGATCACGTACTCCGAAGAGGTCAACCCCTGA
>JBFFNJ010000147.1:0-5494 GCA_041563215.1 Candidatus Deferrimicrobia bacterium
AGGAGGGTTGTCCGATAAGGGGGAAGAAGAGAAGCGACAGTTACATCTCTTTTCAAAATCGATAGAGCTGGAACAAATTGTAGATTTCCTGGAACGCTTGAACCTTGAGAGGACAACCCCGATAGAAGCACTCATTATACTTGAAGACCTCAGGGAGAAATGGAGAGCTATCAAAAGAAGGAGATGAAATCGTCAGTTTCATGTTGGATTGCGGAAAGTGCCTCTGGGCTAAAATATACGACACTTCTCATTTTTTTCACCCTCATAGCATTTGTTTCCATTTCCCTTTTCCCGGCACCCGATTCGTTCTCTTCCCCACTAGCGAGCGAGCAGAGAGAACGGGTCAGCGAAATAGATAAGGAGCTTACGCAGTTACAGGACAGGAAAAAGAGCGTCCGGCGCCAAAAGGGCTCCGAGGTCAAGAGGATCAGGCATTATGCAAATAGCGAATACGCCAGGGTTGTTTTGGACCTCAGCTCTATTCCCGAATACAGTGTCGATGGAAACGATGAAGCTGGAAGCGTATTCAGGGTGATTCTGAAAAATACCGACCTTTTGGTTTCAAAACAAGAGTGTGAGATAGAACCTGACCGGGGCCTGTTAAAGTGCCTTACCGCCCGCCGTGTAGGAAGCGGTATCTACGTCAACATTTTTTCAAAGGACAGGTCGCGTATTGAAGTCTTCAAGCTGGCGAGCCCACCGCGGATGGTGGTCGACCTGTTCAGGAATCCCGGGGGCAATTCATCCGCATTGCCGCCCACCGTTTCTCTCCCCGGTGAAGGCCTGTCAGGGAGAAGAAAGGTTGTCGTCGTCATCGACCCCGGCCACGGCGGGAAGGATCCCGGGGCGATCGGACCGGGGGGGCTCAAAGAGAAGGATGTGGTCCTGGATATTTCCCGGAAACTGATAAAGCTCTTCGAAAAGGATGGAAGATTCAAGGTGCAGTTAACAAGGAGTAAGGATACGTTCCTCTCTCTGGAAAAGAGAACCGCAATCGCGAACAGGGCAGGGGCTCACATATTCATTTCCGTCCATACCAATGCTTCGAGAAAGAGGGCGGCAAGGGGTATTTCCTCCTTCGTTCTAGGGAGAAAGGCAACAGACAAGGACGCACTGGAACTTGCAATGAAAGAAAACGGGGTGGTAATCGGCGAAGACTCCAAGGTAAATTACATAGTGATGGATCTGATGAACGACAGAAAGGAGAAAGAATCCCTCAAGCTGGCGAAGGTGATAAATGATAGCATCGTGCGGAAAGTGAAATCCAGGAGGAAAGGTGTTGTCAATCTCGGCGTAAAGAGAGCACCCTTTTACGTGTTATTCGGCGCTGGCATGCCGGCCGTTCTTGTCGAAACTTCTTTTATTACGAACAAATCAGAGGAAAAGTTTCTAAGAAAGAGATGGTACAGAGACTACATAGCTGCTTCAATTTACGGGGGCATAACGCAGTATATCGACAGATCGAAGACGGCTTTCTATGGACTATCTGGCCAATAACGGCATCGACATAACCCTTGCCAGGCTCTTTAATTTCTCACCCCTGTTTGATCTGGAAAGGAATATTCTCAATGAGGTTTTAAAGGAGAGACTCGACGAATTCAGGGATTATCTTCTGGGCAGACATACCACGGGAGCAGGGGGGCTTGAACTGGTGAGGCTCAATGCAAAATTTTTTGACTCCCTCATCTGTTTTCTCTATGAAAATTCGAAAAAAAACTATTATGCGAAGTATCCCCGGCTCGATTTTCCCCTGGCCATACTGGCGGTGGGAGGATATGGGAGAGGGGACCTCTGCCCCCAGTCGGACATCGACCTTCTTTTCCTCTACCATTACAAATTGAACCCGTTTGTCGAGGCGGTGACGGAGGAGATGCTCTATTCCCTGTGGGATGCCGGTGTATCGGTAGGGCATGCCTTGAGGAACGTCAAGGAAGCCCTCTCCTATGCCTCGGAAGATTCCTCCATAAGGACAGCACTGATGGATTACCGTTTTATCTGCGGAAAATATTCCTTTCTCGAAGGAGCAAGGGATAACCTCGATAGATTTCTTTTCTATTCCGACGGGGACAGATTTATCGAGGAGAGGATCCGTGCCTTGCGGGATCGTCATAAAAAGCACGGGAGCGTCGTTTACCTTCTCGAGCCCAACATCAAAGAGGGGAAAGGCGGGCTGAGGGACCTTCACACCGTTTTATGGACACTCAAGGTAAAGTTCAAAGCATACACGCTCCGGGAAATGGTCACCAAGGGGGTGATAACACAGAGGTCGGAGAAAAACCTCTATTACATCCTCGACAACCTGCTGAGAATCAGGAACCACATGCATTTTATTACCGGGAGAAAGACAGACATCGTTAACTTCGAACTCCAGGAGAGTCTTGCGGACTTCTGGGGATACAGGAAGCACGGCATATTTCTCGGCACAGAGCGATTCATGAGGTTCTATTACATTCTCGCCACGCTCTGTTGCCAGCTTACCGAGGAGATCATCGAAGAAGTGGAAAAATTTCTGCCTGACCGGGAGAAAAAAAGGTTCCTCCTTCCCTTCAGGAAACGTATGACCGATGGCCATTTTTCTACGTACAAGGGGAAGTTGAACGTGAACAGCTCGAAATCCTTCATTCAATCACCCGAACTCATCATGAGGATATTCGGCATATCACAGGAAACAGAAACCCCTCTCTCGAGCCAGGCAAAGCGGCGGATAAAAAAGGTGCTCAACGTGGTTGATGACATATTCAGGCGGGACCAGAACATAGCGGAGCAGTTTCTCGATATTTTCAGGAGGGGTAAAGAGTTGAGGCGGGTTCTCATGGAGATGAACGAATGCCGGTTTCTGGGGAGGTACATTCCTGAATTTTCCCACCTCTTTTTCAGGGTGCAACAGGACATATATCACCGCTTTACCGTTGACGTGCACTCGATCATGTCTGCGTCGGTCATGACGGAGATCGAGGAGAAAGTGAATGGGAAGGAACCGCTGGGCGATGAGGAGGAGCACTTTTACAATATCTGGAAAAACGTGCGTGACAAACCCCTCTTCCTGCTGTCGGTCCTGTTTCACGACATTGGCATGGGGCTGGGGCACGGCCACAGCAAGATAGGGGAGGCCCTTGGGGAGGGAGTACTTGAGAGACTCGGCTTTGGCGGTGATGAACTGGATGATTTCAAGTTCCTCGTCAGAAATCACCTCGAGATGGCCCACATTTCCCAGCGCCGTGATATGCATGATATAGAGATGATTCACAACTTCGCCATGAAAGTGGGGTCAGTAAAACGACTCGAGATGC
Organism: Candidatus Deferrimicrobia bacterium; assembly: GCA_041563215.1. Lineage (GTDB taxonomy): Bacteria > Desulfobacterota > Deferrimicrobia > J040 > J040 > WVXK01. The sequence continues at coordinate 3,291 of JBFFNJ010000147.1, forward strand.
TCTACCTTTTGACCTATTGCGACTTGAAGTCGGTGAGCGATGATTCCTGGAACCAGTGGCGATCGATGCTGATTCGGGAACTCTACGAGAAGGGAAAGAATATCCTTGAGCAGGGCGAGTTCAAGCTCAGCCTGTTTCATTCTTTTCTGAGCGAGAGAATGGATACCATCAGGGGTGCCCTTGCTGAATTTGACGAGGGCGAAGTTGCACGTTTCCTCCAGAGTCTCCCGGAGAGATATTTTCTCTCTACACCGGAAGACAGGTTTTATGACCACTTTAAGCTTTTCTCCTCGTTTCAGGGAAAGCCGGTGGTTGATGTGAAAAACTATCCTGAAAAAAGGTATTCGGAGATGCTTGTTGTCTGCAGTGATTCCCACGGTCTCTTCTCCAAGATAACGGGCGTCATTGCAGCCCACAACGTAAACATTCTGGGAGCGAACGTGGCGACGTCGAATGAGAACGTTGCCCTCGATACCTTCCAGGTTAACTATCTCGGGGGCGCATTCCGGGATCCCACCAAGGTGACCAAACTCACGCAAGATTTGAAGTCCGTTATCAATGGAGACATTGAGGTGGAGACTCTTCTTGCAACCCGGTCTCCGGTGAGGAAGGGAGATGATAAAATAGTAAAGTACAGGCCGACGAGAGTTCAGGTTGACAATGACACATCGAGGCATTACACCATAATCGACATTTTTACATACGACAGGGTTGGTCTTCTTTACGACATAACCAGGACGATATCTCATCTGGGCTACGAAATTTACCTGTCGAAGATTGCAACTAAAGCGGATCAGGTAGCAGACGTTTTTTACATTTTCGAACTCCCTTCCAGGAAGATTGATGACGAGGGGAAGGTAGAAAAGCTCCGGGATGCCATCTACAGGGCGATAGAAGAGGGCGGTTGACCGAAAGCGACGTCGACCGGAGGGATCGTGATGGAAAAAATCGTCACCGACTTCGTTCATTACCTGAAGATCGAGCGGGGGCTTGAAGAAAATACGGTCAAGGCCTATCTAGGGGATATTTTAGGTTTCCGGGCATACCTGGATAAAAAGGACAAAGGGCTTCTAACGGCTGAACTGGATGACCTCTACGGGTTCTTTGGACAGATGAGGGAAAAAGGCAGGACCGCGAGTTCCATCCTGCGGTGCATCTCATCGCTCAGGGGCTTATACAGGTTTCTCATCGAAAAAGGGGCGATCAAGGCCAACCCTCTCGATCTCGTGGAGTCTACGAGAAAAGGTTTGCAGTTGCCCGAGTTCTTAACGGTGAGCGAGGTGGGAGCCCTTCTGCAAGCCCCCGATAGCAGGACGATGTGGGGGAAAAGAGACAGGGCAATCCTCGAACTCCTCTATGCGACGGGTGGCCGGATTTCGGAAGTATTGAATCTCAAGCCCGAAGATATCAATCTCAACGGCTCCTATCTCATCCTTTACGGCAAGAGGAAGAAAGAGCGGGTCGTTCCCTTCGGCGATCCGGCCAAAGCTGCCCTTGAGGACTACATGGATCTCGTTCGACCCGTTCTGGTCGCGCAGACGGGGGAGCAGCACCTGTTCTTGAACAGGTTTGGCAGAAAAATTTCCCGCCAGTGGGTGTGGAAGCGACTTAGAGGCTATTCCCTGCTTGCCGGTATCAAAAAGAGCATCTCACCACACGTGCTGAGACACTCTTTTGCAACCCACCTGTTGACCTACGGGGCCGATTTGAGGACCGTCCAGGTTTTGCTCGGCCATGCGGACATATCAACCACCCAGATATACACACATCTGAAATTCAAAGAGTTGAAAAAAGTTCATGAGAAGTATCACCCGAGAGGATAGGGTTTTATGGAGATCATCACCTCCCATGTGAATTCTGATTTCGATACGATTGCATCCATGCTCGCCGTGAGCAAGATATATCCGAAGGCTTATATCGTGCTGCCTGGTGCAAAAGAGGAGTCGGTCAATGACTTTCTCTTGAAATCAGCCATTTATGCTTTCAAGATGAAAAATGCAAAAGATATCGTCCTTGACGATGTGGAAAAGGTAATCCTCGTGGATATCCGTAATTCAACGAGGATTGGCATCTTCAAGGATATCGTATTCAGGGAGGGGGTTGAGGTTCACATTTACGACCACCACCCCGAAGAGGAATCTGATATAAAGGCTGACCTCGAGTGCATAAGACCCGTTGGTGCAACTACGACGAGTTTGGTTGAA
>JBFFNJ010000148.1:0-5436 GCA_041563215.1 Candidatus Deferrimicrobia bacterium
CATCGGATGGTTAGAAGTCGGGGCCTCAGTGGTCAGAAACTCGTGTGGCCCATATGGAAACGGCTAAAGGTTTGACTAATCAATCTCCATTCAGCAGAATTGTAGTATGGCATTCATGCAAACCCCGTGATGGAGGGAAGGTGATGGGTGTCATCACAGTTTCACGGCAATACGGTACCGGCGGGGAAGAGGTAGCGCAGAGGGTCGCGGATAAAATCGGGTACAGCATAGTAGACCAGGAAAAGATAGAGAGCAAACTCCTTCAAATTGCCGATGAGGGAACGGCAGAAAGGGTAGTCGCCGAGAAATCTCCCCGTATCATTGATAGGCTGACCGGGGATGTGAGGGTTACCCGGAGCCTGTTGATGGAGTCGATCCTCTCCTTTGCGATGGGGGGATCGGTTGTGCTGCTCGGCCGGGGTTCCTTCCACATCCTTAAAGACGTCAGGGGTGTTCTGCATGTGCTCTTCACCGATTCCCTGGAAAAACGGGAGTCTCACACGGCACGGGCGGAGGGGCTGACGCTGACCGATGCCCGGGATAAGATCAGGAAGATCGACAGGGAGAGGGCGGGATTTTTAAAGTACTATTTCGACAGGGAATGGCCCGATCCCTCGCTTTTTAACCTGTCGATAACCCCGCTCACCACGGGAATGGAAAGGAGCACGGAGCTTATCTTGCGGCTGGCTGAAATGATGGACCTTGGGCCATCATTCGAGGGGGAGGGGAGACATATCGTCCGGCAGAGACACCTTCTTGCCGCGGTAAAGAACAGGGTCGTGCTGCACGCCGGCATCGAGATTGACCTGTTTTCCCTCGAGTTGATGGAAGGCAACAGGATCGGCATGAAATTTTCCCGCGCCCTCGGCGTGAAGGTTTCCCCCGTACCCCCTGATTTGCGGGAAAAAGCGATAAAAGTTGCGGGCGACTTCGCGGAAGGCTACACTGTTGTTCAGGTAAAGTAGGGAGCTGCCCCGATCCCTCTGGGTCGTGAATGATGTCTGACCACGCACGACTTACCGCAAGCCAAAATTAGGTAACATAACGAACCGGGAGAAAGGATGACCCCGGGAAAAAGAGAAAGTAATTCTGCATGGATCCTCGATCGAAAAACCCCATAATCTTCCGTTCCCTTTGCCCGGATTCGCCCTTCTGGAACGTTTCTTTCTCGGGTGCCGTAGACGAGTTCGCGGGATACGAACTCGATGAGGTGGGTGCGGTGATCGACAGGGTTCTCGACGCCACCCGGAATGGGTTTTATGCAGCGGGGTTCATCTCCTACGAAGCATCCCCGGCCTTCGACCCGGCCATGCCGGTAAAGGACTCGCGCGGGTTTCCGAAGATCTGGTTCAAAACCTTCGAGAAGATGGTGCCCGGGGCGTCCCCACCCGGCGGGGAGGGAAGCTTCTTCATTTCGAAGTTCCACCTCGAGGTGCCGGACGGTCAGTACATGAAAAAGGTGAGAAGAATCAGGGAGTATCTCCGGCAGGGCGAGGCATACCAGGTCAATTTCACCTACCGGCTCCTTGCGAGGTTCGCCGGCTGCGGGATATCCCTCTTCAACCGGCTCCTGTGCGCGGAGAGCCCCCCCTACGCGGCATACATCGACTGCGGAAGGTATCAGATCCTGTCCCTTTCCCCGGAGCTGTTCTTTCACCGCATCGGCGATTCGATCAGGACGAAGCCGATGAAGGGGACCATGCCCCGGGACGAAGATGAGCAGAGGGACAGGGAAAACTTCGATGCGCTGAAAAACTCCCCGAAGGAGATCAGCGAGAACCTGATGATCGTCGATCTTCTGAGAAACGACCTGGGGAGGATATCCATGGCTGGAAGCGTGGCGGCCCCATCCCTTTTCACCGTTGAAAAGTACCGGACCGTCTACCAGATGACGTCGGAGATCAGGTCGACGCTGCGTGGAGATATCTGCCTGAAGGGTGTGCTGGGTTCCCTCTTTCCCTGCGGCTCGGTCACCGGGGCCCCGAAGATCAGAAGCATGGAGATAATCAAAGAGCTGGAGACCTCCCCCCGCGATATCTATACGGGCTCCATCGGGTATCTGACGCCCGACGGGGAGGCGGCTTTCAACGTGGCGATCAGGACGGCCGTCATAGACAGGGAGAGAAAAACGCTGCGGTATGGGACCGGTGGGGGGATTGTCTACGACTCCACGCCGGAAGACGAGTACGAGGAGAGCAGGACGAAATCTCTCTTCATCAGGAGCGTTGGGCCGGCGTTCAAGCTGATCGAGACCATCCTCTACGAGCTTAAGGGGGGTTTCTTCCTGCTTTCCGAGCACCTGGCCAGGCTCGAGAGGTCGGCGGAGCATTTCGGCTTTCCCTGCCACAGGTCAGAGATCCTCGAGAAGATGGACCGGACGGTAAAGCGTGCAGGATTGCCCCGGCTGAAGGTTCGGGTCCTGCTCGGCCCAAATGGAGAAACGGAGGTGAAGGGGACCGAACTGCCTCCCCCGGATCACGGGACGGTACGGAGGGTGAAGGTGTACCGTGAGCCCGTCGACAGGGATGATGAGTTCCGCTACCACAAGACGACGGTGAGGGGCCTGTTCGAAAAAGCCCTGCGGGACCACCCGGAGGTGGACGACCTGATCTTTCTCAACGGGGAGGGAGAGGTGACGGAGACCTCGATCGCCAACATCGTTGCCCTGAAGAATGGCAGGTACCTTACTCCCCCTGTCAGCTCGGGCCTTCTCCCCGGAACGTTCAGGGAGAAGCTCCTTCGAGAGGGCGTCATCGAGGAGAGGGTGCTCACGCCGGGAGACCTTGCGACGGCCGACAGGATCTACCTGGTCAATTCGGTGAGGAAGTGGGAGTGCGCGGAAATCGTGGGCGAAACGGGGCAGCACAATTTGCCGTTGACGGGGATATCTTTTCAAAATAACTTCATGAGTAAAATTCCGTCATCCACAGGAGAGGAGGGAAGCCGTGAAAGAAGAAAAGATACTCACGCAAAAGGTCGAGGCGATACGGGTCGAGTCATCCAAGCCCATAGCAAAGCTTCTTTCAGAGATGGCCGCCACCGGTTTCCAGGGAAGAAAACTGGCTGAGGTCTGTGAAGTATACGGCGACATGATCCTGGACAGGGACGTGACGATTTTGCTTGGTTACAGCGGCTCCCTCTCGGTAGCCGGACAGTGGACGATCATCAACTGGCTCATGGAGAAAGGCTACGTCGATATCCTCGTCCCCACGGGGGCGAACATCTCCGAGGATATCGTCGAGGCCATGGGGTTTAGCTACTACAGGGGAGACCGGTCGGTTGACGATGAGACGCTCTTTGACCTGGGCCTCAACAGGTATTACGACGTGTACGGGAAGGAGAAGGACTACCTCAAGATGACTGAGATGATCGCCGACTTCTATTTGGGCCTCGATGAAAACTACCCCTACTCCTCGAGAGAACTGCTCTACCATTTCGGAAAATGGCTGAAAAAAAAGCGGATAAAGAGCATCGTCACCGTTGCCGCCGAGCAGGGGGTACCCATATTTTGCCCTGCCATAATCGACAGCCCTTACGGTGATGCCGCGCTGATCGCGAAGAGCAAGGGATTTAACCTCGTAATTGACGCCGTGAAGGACTACACGGAGTTCATGAGCCTGGCAGAAAATGTCAAAGAGACGGGCGTGATCTATATCGGGGGAGGGGTTCCCAAGGATTTCATCCAGCTCTTTGCCGTTACCGCAGACCTGCTCTATCCCGACCGGAGGATACCGGGAAGGGAGCGGGCGGAGAGCAGGAAGGGGACGGACGAGACATATTATCCCCACAAGTACGCGATCCAGGTAACGACCGATTCTCCCCAGTGGGGAGGGCTTTCGGGATGCTCCTTCGAGGAGGCGATCTCGTGGGGCAAGGAGACCTCGAGGGGGAGGTTCGCCCAGTGTTTCTGCGATGCCACGATAGCCCTTCCGATCATAACCCACGCGCTGGCGGAGAGAATCGCGGGGCCGCGGAAGAAAAAGAACCTGATCTCCCTGCTCTGAATCACCCCGTTAATGCCTTATCCATCGACAGGGTGGTCATACTCTCCTCATCGTTCAGCGGGTAGATTATCTCCCTGGTCACGTGGTATCCGTGGGCTTCGTAAAACTTTCGCGAATTCACGGATGCAAAGAGCGTGAGGTGGCGGATACCCTGTCTTGCAGCCTCGGTTTCAACCCGCGCAAGAAGTTTCGATCCGATTCCCCTGTTCTGATGGTCCGGATGAACGTACAGGGCGCTCACCTCGTTTTTCTCCATGGAAGAGAAGCCGACAACCGTTCCCGCCACCTCGGCGACGAACCAGGTCATCGAGGGGGTACGTATCTCTTGCCGGACTGTTTCCGGTGTCAGGGCTTTAGACCATGCATCGATGGTGTTGTGGGCATAGTATTCGTCAGACAGGGCAAGAATTGCGGCCCGGTGGACGCGGCAAATGTCTTCTCTGTCCTCCGGTATCGCGAGGCGAATGTGTATCTTGGTCATGGCCCCGGCCCTTTTTATAATATGATAGAAATAGTATATCAAATGAAAACAGCGGTGGGCCCTGGCATATTTTCCCTGCTCTCTGCCGTCCTGGCCGGGTGGGTTTTCTTATCCCTTACCTGTGGGAAGGGTGAAGGTGAAGGTCGTTCCCGAGCCTTCCGGGCTCGAAACGGCGATGGTGCTCCCGTGGAGCTCGACGATCCGCTTCGTGATGGCAAGACCGAGGCCTGCACGCTCCGGGTCCTTTCCCTCGTCCCGTTTTGCCCGGTAAAACCGGTCGAAGATGAAGGGCAGGTCTTCCGGGGCGATCCCCGGCCCCTCGTCTTTCACGGCTACGCTGACCGCCGAACCGGCCGGTGAGAGGGTCAGCTTCACGGTACCGTTTTCGCCCGTGTAGCGAATTGCGTTCTCAACCAGGTTCTGGATTGCCCGCTCCACCAGTCCAACGTCGGCGTGGACGGGGGGAAGGTCTTCCGGAAAGTTTGCTTCAAGGGCTACCCCCTTTCGTTCGGCAAGGAGCCTTAATTTCAGCACCATGTCCTGTACCAGTTCGCCCAGGTGAAAGGTCTCGAAGGAGACCGCGGCCTCACCCGCCTCGAGCTTGGCCAGCTCGAAGAGCTCTGAAACCAGGTTGCCCAGCCTGTCGGTGTGTTTCAGGGCCGTCTCCAGGTAGTTTTTTCGCTCCCTGTCCGTTATCTCCCCCTCTTTCATGAGCACCGTCTCGATGTACCCCCGGAGAGAGGAGAGAGGGGTCCTCAAGTCGTGAGAGATGCCGCCGAGCATCTCCCGCCGCAGGGAGTCGGCCCTCCGGATCTCGCTTACCTGGGAGATGATGCGGGCCGACATCTCCCGGAACACGTTCCGAACACGGTCGATCTCGTCTCCTTTTTCGGGAAGGGGCAATTGCTGCGGCTGGACGGGCTCGCTGAAGTCGCTATCCCTGAATCCCTC
>JBFFNJ010000149.1:0-5429 GCA_041563215.1 Candidatus Deferrimicrobia bacterium
CGTACACCCCCAGAAGCGAGAGGCAAAACGTGATCAGTCCGATGATGATCGATGGGCCAATGATCGACACCCGCAAAAAAGAGAGGGACAGCCCCACCGCAAGCGCGTCGATGCTCGTTGCGACGGAAAGGACCAGCAGGAGGTAGAGGTTCGGGGGGCCGTTGAACACGTTATTTCCGCCAAGCCGGGTGGACTCGTAGATCATCTTGATCCCCACGCCGGCAAGGAGGCCGAAGGCGATCCAGTGGTCATAGGCCGAAATAAGTTTCCTGAAGCCGGTTCCGGCCATCCACCCGATCACCGGCATGACTCCCTGAAAGACCCCGAAATAGAGGGCGATCTTGAACGCCTGCCCCACCCGCACCATATTTCTCATCGCCAGGCCGCTCGACACGGATACGGCAAATGCGTCCATGGCGAGACCGAAGGCGACCATCACGACGGTAAAATGGCTCAGCGAAGCAAACTCCATATCCTCCTCTCCGCAGCGTCTCTCCCCTCCCGTTTAGTGCACGCAGACCCCTCCTATCGTCATGTGCAACCGGGGGTACAGGCAACGGACGGTAGAATTTCGTACCACAGGACAACCCAAAAGGCAAGCACCTGATAGGGAACCCTTTTTCCGGGTGACGGAGCTTGATTTTCTGAACCGGGTCCCGTCTTTTCACAATCTGAGTAGTTAGGGAGGACAAGAGAAATGTCGAAAACAAACGCGGAGCCATCACGTTTCCCGGCAGGGCCTGGCTATTTCTGCATGAAGTGCCTCGCCCTGGCACGGGAGGCGAAAAGATTCTACAAGTTCAGCAAGAGGATCGATGAGCCAAAGATCGAGTGCCCTGTCTGCACCCTGATGTACGTGTACACGGAAGATTTCAGCCCGGAAATGTTCGGTGAGTACCTCTCCTCCGTGGGATGTTCCTTCGAGATCAGGGATCCCGCGAAACAGGCAGCAGACCTGACTCAGGGTGCCGGGAGTGAGCACGGCCCCGATGGTCCGGTCCCGGCCGCCACCGGTGAGGCAATTTCCCGGGCAATTGGGCGGGCCAGGGCCTTCGTCCACTTTTCCCTTCCCCTAATCCCCGCCGCCCTTGCTGGAGCCATGAAAGTGGCCTCGTCGCAGGTGCCGGTGAGGGGTATCACAGGCGAGGAGATCACCCCGCCTCCCGGGGAGCACCCCCGGAATGCGATGATGGGGGAAATAAGGAGAGCCAGGAAAGATACGGGGATATGGGCACCGACCACCCGCAGCATCCTCGTAATCGACGGCCTTGTCGCTTTCACGGGAGGAAAGGATCTCATCCCCGGGGTCCAGGACGGTGAGGATTCGGGCAAAGAGGCAATCGAAACCGTAACGGACCCGGACAGGATATTTTCCCTGCACAACAAAATCCTCTCCCCCCTCTGGGCAGCCACGAGCGACCTGGGCGAGAAGATATTCATGGACCCCGCGTGAGGCCGGGCATGCTCTTGCAGGCCAGAGTTACCCTCCCCGGCCTTTACGTCCCCTCACCCTCGATGCCGGCAAACTCACCTTGCGAGAAAAGGGCTTCCTGTATATAATAAATTATAAATATTGAACTATAGTTTAAAGACTATGCGCAGGATACTCTCCTCCATAGTTTTACCCTTCATCGTCCTCACCCTCCCCCCTGTATTTGCGTATGGATCCATCTCTTACGAGCCCTCTGGTTCCTGCGCCGACTGCCACGTCGATATCTACAACAGCTGGAAGGGCTCCCGGCATGCGGCATCCCTGGTAAATCCCCTCTTCAGGAAAAGCCTCGATCAGATACGGCAGGGGGAACCGGGAAGCGGCGGGAAATGCCTCTTCTGCCATGAGCCGTCGGCAACAGCCCCGGAGGCCCCCCTCCGGGCGGAAGGAACGGTAAGGGAGGGCGTAACCTGCGATTTCTGCCACACCGTCTATGCCGCAAGGATCAGCGATCAGTTCCCGCGCTTTTTGAACAGGCCGGGAACGAAAAGAGGCCCCCTCGAAGGGGCAAAAAGCACGCACCACGAGGCCGCCTACTGGCCCCTCATCCAGGATGCGAAACTCTGTGCGGGGTGTCACGAACTCAATAATCCCCACAACGTGGGGATCCTCACCACGGGCTCAGAGTGGAGGGAGAGCATCTACCGGGACGAAGGGGTCCAGTGCCAGAACTGCCATTTCCTGAAGCCCTACCGCGAGGTCACCCTCCTCCGAAAAAAGCTGGCAGCCGATGAGCCCCCGGACCACGGCGTGTGCGGAGGCCACGTCCCCATGTTTTTGGAGGAGGCTTTCAGGATGAGCGGTTACATCGTCGCCCTCGACGACAGGGCATGCGTAGAGCTCGAAATTTACAACGACATGGGGGGGCACAAGCTGCCCACGGGCATGCCCACCCACCGGATGATATTGAAAACACGGCTCTTCGACGAGAGGGGGTTCATACTGGGCGAAAGAGAGGTAACCTTCGCGCGGGTACTCGCAGATGAGACGGGAGCTCCCCTTGACTCGCCGGAAGATATGTTTCTCCGGGCTACACGGGTCCTCTCGGACAACCGGTTCGCCCCGAAGGAAAAGAGAAAAATATCGATAGCTTTCCCCCTCGAAAAAGAGAGGGAGAGAATGTTTGCAACCGTATCCCTCTCCTACGAGCTGCCGTCAAAGACCAACATTCCCGCTACAGAAACCATAGGGTTCAAAAACATCATCATCCCCCACAATATCTGGCAGTTCACAACGGGAAGACTGCTTGCCCTGTTTATCATCATCATTGCAGCCCTCACCATCTACGTCGCTTTCCGGCGCGCAAAACTAATGTAGACGGCCCCGCGATGTACACCCCATTCGCCGGATGACCCCATGATTTGCCCTGACGACTGCTTGCGGCAGATGTTCGTGGCCGCGCCTACGGGAAAGAAATTTTGCCGTTTAATATGAACACCCGAAGCTCAGAAGAAAACCTCCCCTTTTGTTTCTTGGGTTGGATTTCACGCAAAATGATACTAAGATGATGGAAGTTGACCCAAATCAAACAGGTTACCCGCTGAAACGAGGTATTCATTTACCATGCGGGCACTGAGCAGTTTTCGCGCCTGCCCGCGCCACAACTCTTTGAAAGGGGGGGACGTGAAGAAGATCACACGGCGGGAATTTCTCAAGAGCAGCGCCATTACCGTATCGGTGCTGGGAACCACTGCCTACCTGAATCCCTACGAGGTTTTTGCAGGGGACCCGCTTTCGGGGCTTACCTGGGACAAGGCTCCCTGCAGGTTCTGCGGAACCGGCTGCAGCGTGATGGTGGGAGTGAAGAACGGAAAGATCATGGCGGTGCATGGTGACCCGAAGTCGTCGGTAAACCAGGGAACCCTCTGTGTCAAGGGTTATTCCCTCCCCTTCATACAGTACGGGAGGGACAGGCTCACCAGGCCCCTGGTGCGGATGAAAAAGGGCCGCTACGACAAAAAAGGAGAGCTCACCGAGACCACCTGGGACTTCGCTCTGGACCTGATGGCAGAAAAGGCGATGAAGGCCATAGAGGAGAAGGGCCCGGCATCGGTGGCCATGTTCGGGTCGGGCCAGTGGACGATCTGGGAAGGTTACGCCGCATCGAAACTGTTCAAGGGCGGGCTCAGGTCGAACAGCCTGGAGGTGAACGCCCGTCACTGCATGGCCAGTGCCGTCGCGGGCTTCATGACCACCTTCGGGATCGATGAACCCATGGGGTCCTACGATGACTTTGCAAAATCGGACGTATTCGTGCTCTGGGGAGCCAACATGGCCGAAATGCACCCCATTCTGTTTTCGAAGCTGACGGACCGGCTGAAAACGAACAACAGGGCCCGGCTGATCAACCTCACCGTCATGACCACCATGTCCTCCAGCATGGCTGAGAAAGAGATCATCTTCAAGCCGCAGTCGGACCTGGCCATCGCCAATGGAATCGCAAACATCCTGATAAAAATGAACATGGTGAACAGGGATTTTGTGGAAAAATATACGCTTTTCAAGCATGGGAAGGAAAACATAGGGTACGGGCTCGAGGACAACTTCACGTTCAAAGAAGAGGCCAAGAAGGTCTCCTTCGATGAGTACAGGGAGTTCGTCTCCAAGTACACACCCGAGCACGTGGAAAAGGTAAGCGGCGTATCTCCCTCCGACCTGCTCGAGCTGGCCAGTATCTACGGGGACCCCGGCCTCAAGGTCATGTCCTTCTGGACGATGGGCATGAACCAGCACACGCGGGGCACCTGGATCAACAATCTGGTGTACAACCTCCACCTGCTCACGGGGAAGATCAGCGACCCGGGAAACCAGCCCTTCTCTCTCACCGGCCAGCCCAGCGCCTGCGGCACCTGCAGGGAAGTGGGCACCTTCACGCACCGGTTGCCGGCAGACATGGTGGTGGCAAACCCGGAACACCGGAAAATGACCGAAGAGATCTGGCGCCTGCCGGAGGGAACGATCCCGGACAAGCCCTCCTATCATGCCATAGAGATGGTACGGGCCCTGGACAGGGGGGATGTGCTCTTTTTCTGGAGCTCCACGGCAAACCCCTTCCAGGATTACCCCAACCTGAACCGGTACCGGAGCGGGGCGCTCAAGGAGGGGCGCTTCATCGTCGTCTCCGATGTCTACCCGACCCGTTCGACGGAAATTGCCGATGTGGTCCTGCCCACGGCCATGTGGGTCGAGAAAGAGGGCGCTTTCGGCAACGCCGAGCGTAGAACACACTTCTGGAAGAAAATGGTCGACGCACCCGGCGAGTCAAAATCAGACCTCTGGCAGTTCATCGAGTTTGCCCGGAGGATGGGGCACGGGGGACTCTTTGACTACCCGAAGGCGGACTACCCCATACCCGAGGGGCACAGGCCGTCGGATGCGAGCGAATCGGCAGGTTTCTACGTGGAGAAGGCCCTCTTCGAGGAGTACAGGAAGTTCGGTCTGGGCCACGGCCACGACCTTGCGCCCTTCGACGCGTACCATGAATCGAGAGGGCTCAGGTGGCCCGTTGTCGACGGGAAAGAGACCCTGATCCGCTTCAGGGAGGGGTATGACCCCTACGTGGAGGAGGGGAAAGAGTTTCAGTTCTACGGGAACAAGAAACAGGGCGACAGGGCCACGATCTGGCTGCGGCCGTACGAGCCTGCCCCGGAAGTCCCGGACGCCGAATATCCGTTCTGGCTGTGCACGGGCAGGGTCCTCGAGCACTGGCACTCGGGCACGATGACCAGGAGGGTAAAGAGCCTCTACCGGTCCTACCCTCACGCCACGGCGAACGTGCACCCCGAAGATGCGCAAAAGCTTCAGCTCAAAACGGGTGACAAGGTGAGGATACTTTCGCGCAGGGGACAGGTCGACATTTTCATCGAGGTGGGCGGAAGGGTAACCCCGCAGCAGGGGATGGTCTACGTGCCGTGGTTCGACGAGGACGTCATGATCA
>JBFFNJ010000150.1:0-5414 GCA_041563215.1 Candidatus Deferrimicrobia bacterium
CGTATAGACCGTGAAATCCGCTGCATCGCGGAGACGTCTGATTCGATTTCCGTCCTGCCCCCAGTCGGCCAGTCCCTTTTTCCAGAGAGCCGCCTGTTTTGCGGCGAACTCTTCCGCAGGGAGTCCCTTCTTGCGGGCTTCCTCTTCGTTTATCCAGGGTGAAAAATCACTTCCCTCGAGGTCGGGGAATGTCAAGAGGAGATTCGACAGGTCCCCTTTCGGATCGACCACGATGGCGGGAATGCCGTCGATTGCGGCCTCTTCCAGAAGGCCTATGCAGAGGCCGGTCTTGCCGCTACCCGTCATCCCCACGCAGACGGCGTGAGTCGTCAGGTCCTTTGAATCATAGAGTATGAGGTTGTCCTGAAGCGACCTGCTATCGAGGTCATACTGCCGGCCGAGATAGAATACCCCGAGTTTTTCGAAATCCTGCAAGCCTGTTCCTCCAGAATGTCTGTTTCTATTCTCCCCTTCTATTCAGTGTATAGGTGTTTTGCATTCCGTTACATAATTTTCTTTCGGCTTGCAGATTGCGGAGAAAACCGTGGCGGCGGGTGTATCCGATGCAGAGCCGCTTTTTTAGGAGGGGCTTCCCTGGCGGGCGACGGGAAAGCTGCCGGAAGACCTGGAATCGTAATTGCCTTGACAGGGTGCTTCTGTTCCAATAACGTAGATTTAAAGCCAAAGAGGAAACGCCGTTTGATTTGTGCTCTTTTTTATCCCTCAAGGGGTGGAAAAGGAATCCAATTCTTGTAGTTTTGCATCCAAGGTGCAAAAATGGGTAAATTTCTTCAAAAGGGAAGGATCGGGCGGTGCTCGATATTTCGTTTAGGATATTACCAGGCGTGCTTGAAACCAGCCTTTATTGCAGCCGAAAAAAGGGGGTGATACAGGATTGAAGTAAAACTGGTTCTGTGTTAGTTACACTGTTCTGTGGACGTTCCAACCCATTGAACCCGGGGGGCTTGGTTATAACGGCTTACGTGACGCCCGGATTTTCGTAAGGAGGAGTGAATATGTCAAGGAAGAAGCGACTCATCACCAGGAGAGATTTTGTCAAGGGAACTGTGGCGGGTACGGTGGCGGCAGGACTCGGGGCCAACATTATCCTGCCCGGCAGAGCACGGGCAGCGAAAAAAACGCTCAAGATACTCCAGTGGAACCACTTCGTACCCGGTTACGACAAGTGGTTCAACAACGAGTACATCAAAGAGTGGGGGGAGATGAACGACACCGAGGTGATCGTTGACAACATCGGCCTTGCGGGGCTCAACTCCAGGGCTGCTGCCGAGGTTTCCGCCCAGAAGGGGCACGACCTCTTCATGCTCCTCTGGCCGGTTCCGGACCTGGAGGACCAGGTGATCGACCATGCCGAGATCTACCAGGAGTGCGAGAAGAAGTACGGGAAAGCCATACCCCTTGCGATCAGGAGTACCTACAACCCCAAGACCAAGAAGTTCTATGGATTCTCCGACAGCTACGTGCCCGATCCGGTGAACTACCGCAGCGACCTGTGGGGCGACGTGGGGATGGTACCGGACACGTGGGAAAATGTGAGAATAGGCGGCGCGAAGATCAAGAAGAAACACGGTATCCCCGTGGGCGTCGGGCTCTCTGCGGAGATAGATACCGGCATGGCCATGCGGGCCATACTCTACTCCTTCGGGGGGTCGGTACAGGACGAAGAGGGGAACCTGGTGCTCAACTCAAAGGAGACGCTGGAAGCGGTAAAGTTCGTCAAGGCGCTCTTCGAGGAAGCGATGACGCCCGAGGTCCTTGCATGGGATGCCTCTTCGAATAACCGCTTCATGCTCGCGGGGAAGGGTTCACTCGCCCTGAACGCCATCTCCATCACGAGGACCGCCGAGAATCAGAAAAACCCCATCGGTGACAAGATCGCTCTCGCGAAGGCACCAATGGGCCCGGTGAGGCAGATTGGCCTCGAGCACGTGATGGACGTCTACGTCATATGGAAGTTTGCTGAGAACATCGAAGGAGCGAAGAAGTTCCTGGTGGACTACATCGGCAACTTCAGGCGGGGGTTCCTGGCGAGCGAGTTTTATAACTTCCCCTGCTTCCCCAAGACGGTTCCTGATATTCAGGAGCTTATTGCAAACGACCCGAAGGCTACGCCGCCGGACAAGTACAAGGTGCTGTCCGATGTGCTCGATTGGGCCACCAACGTGGGCTATCCCGGATACGCAACTGCGGCGATCTCGGAAATATTCGGCACCTGGGTGCTGAATACCATGTTTGCAGAGGCCGCCGTCGGTGCACAGAGCCCGGAGGATGCAATCAAGCGTGCAGAGGGCAAGTGCCAGAAGATCTTTGCCAAGTGGAAAGAAAAGGGGAAGATGTAGCATCGACAAATGCTAGCGGTAACTTTTTGGGGCTCCATTTTTTGGAGCCCCTTCCTGTGCTACGTTTATGATTGATCTCAAATCGGGTAAGCTCGTCTTACCGGGGCGGGACGGTTTATGGCCATTGTAGAGACAAGAGGTGTCAGGAAGTTTTTCGGTGATGTCAGGGCAGTTGACGGTGTGGACGTGGCAACGGAGGAGGGGGAGTTTCTCGTCCTTCTGGGTCCGTCGGGATGCGGAAAAACGACCCTTCTCCGGATGATAGCGGGCCTGGAGGAGCAGACGGAGGGAGACATTTTCATAGGCGGCGAGCTGGTAAATGACCTTCCGCCGCGGGCCAGGAAGATCGCCATGGTCTTTCAGAGCTACGCCCTCTACCCCCACATGACGGTGTACAAGAACATCGCCTTTCCCCTGAAAGCGCAGGGGTTCCCCAAGTCCGACATCGGCGAGAAAGTTACGTGGGCCGCATCCATGTTCGGGATCGAGAAGCTCCTTCACCGCAAGCCCCGGGAGCTCTCAGGAGGAGAGAGGCAGCGGGTGGCCCTCGCCAGGGCGATGGTGCGGGACCCGAGCGTCTTCCTTCTCGATGAGCCCCTCTCCAACCTGGATGCAAAGCTCAGGAACGCGGCGAGAGTGGAGCTGCAGCAGTTTCAGAAGGAGATCGGGACGACCACGATATACGTGACCCACGACCAGGTGGAGGCCATGGGACTGGGAGATAGAATCGCCGTGATGAACAGGGGGAAGATCTGTCAGCTCGGGACACCGCAGGAGGTCTACAACGAGCCGGCCGATACCTTCGTGGCCGGGTTCCTGGGATCTCCCCCCATGAACCTCGTGGCCAGGGAAGACTTCATCGTCGGTTTCCGGCCGGAGAACTTTCTCCCTGATTCGGTCCATGAGACGGATGAAAACCTGAGGCCCTTCCGCTTCAGGGTCGACCAGGTGGAATATCTCGGATCCGACCGTTTTATCTACGGGACCCTCGAGACCCCCTTTCAGGGAGAAAAAGTCATTGCCGACCTTCCCCACACGGTTATTTTCTCCATCAATAAGGGCGAGGCACACGATTTCGCCGTGAAAGAGAGTGATATCAAGTTTTTCGATCGGGATACGGGCAGGAGAATAGAGCCGAAGGCTTTTTAGAGAAGATGGCAAACCCAAACCGGAACTTGGCAGACACTGCAGCTATCGCGCAGGTGGGAAGATGGGGCTGGCTCGTGGACAGCCAGAAGTGGCTCGGGTCCATGATGATCGCCCCCGCTGTGGTCTACATCATCGCTCTCGTCGGTGTTCCCTTTTTTCTTGCAATCTATTACAGCCTAAGCGACGTGACCGTGGGAAGCGTGGGGATGAAATTTATCGGGTTCGACAACTTCCGGTACATCGTCGGGGATCCCACCTTTCTCCGGTCGCTGAAGAACACCTTCATATTTGCCTTCGTCTCCAATTTGCTCGTCGTCGTCCTTGCGAAGATTTTGGCCCTCGCCCTCTACCGGGATTTCAGGGGAAAGTGGATCGTGCGGCTCCTGATACTGCTCCCCTGGGTCGCCCCCATATCCCTCGGCAGCATCGGGTGGCTCTGGATCCTCGATTCGATCTACAGCATCATCAACTGGAGCCTGCGGGCCCTTCACCTCGTCGGTCCCAACACGTGGCCCATCTGGCTGGGGGATCCCCAGCTTGCAATGATCTCCATAATCACCGTTCACACCTGGCGGCTCCTTCCCCTGGCAACCATTATTATCCTGGCGGGACTGACCTCGATCCCCCAGGACATCCATGAGGCTGCGGCCGTTGACGGGGCCGGTTTCTTTCGCCAGCTCTTCCAGATCACGCTTCCCCTCGTCCTTCCCATCATGCTCGTGGCGGTCCTCTTCGGGGTCGTCTTCGCCTTCACCGACATGATCGTCATCTACGTGTTAACCAGGGGAGGGCCCTACGACATGACGCAGGTTCTGGCCAGCTATGCTTTCTTCACGGGCATCGATGGAGGCGCCCTTGGCACCGGTGCGGCTATCGCCCTGTTCCTCTTCCCGGTCCTTGCTGCGAGCGCGATCCTCCTGCTCAGAGTTGCCCGTCGCGCGGAGGTGGGTTGATGTCGGCACGCATGTACAAAGCAAAAAAGCTGGGGGGGAAAGGGATCAATTTCGGCATCATCGCCGCATTCGCCACGTTTGCGGCGTTTCCCTTCTACTGGATGCTCATCACCACGTTCAAAGAGACTCTTGATCTGCTCAATACGGGGAACAACCCCTTCATCTACAACCTCCCTCCCACCCTCGAGCACCTTGAGATGCTGTTTTTCGATACTCTCTACGGGAAATGGCTTTTCAACACCGCTTTCGTGGGGGTCTTCGTTGTCCTGATCACCCTCGTTCTGGCCATACCGGCCGGGTACAGCCTGGCGAGGTTGACGGGACGCCTCGGTGAGCAGCTCGGGATCGGGATATTTCTCACCTACCTCGTACCACCCACGATTCTTTTCATACCCCTCTCCCGCGTGATTGCCGAATTGGGACTTCAGGACTCCCTCTGGTCTCTGGTACTCGTCTATCCGAGCTTCACCGTTCCTTTCTGCACATGGCTTCTCATGGGCTTTTTCAGGGTAATTCCTCAGGACATAGAGGAAGCGGGTATGATAGACGGGCTGAGCCGCATGGGGGCATTCCTTAAGATCGTCATGCCCATGTCAATCGCCGGTATCCTCACGGTGGTGATCTTCACCTTTACCCTGGTCATGCAGGAATTCGTCTATGCCCTCACCTTCATTACCGCAGCACAGAGATTCACCGTGAGCGTGGGCGTTCCCACCTTCCTCGTCCGCGGGGATGTATACTTCTGGGGTTCCATGATGGCTGCCTGTTTCATCGCCAGCGTGCCCATCGCGATCCTTTACAACTTTTTCGTCGACAGGTTTATCGCCGGTTTCACCGTGGGAGCCGTCAAAGGGTAAAGCCAGTTCACCCTTCATGGTTCATGTTTTACTGTGAAAACTTCAGTTTGTGGTATTGCGGAATGCGGATTGCGGAATTCGGAATGAAAACCCGC
>JBFFNJ010000151.1:0-5388 GCA_041563215.1 Candidatus Deferrimicrobia bacterium
CGGATATAGGAGGCATACCCTGCCGCCCGCAACGTCACCGTCAAGAGCATCGGGTCGCCCTTGTGTCGTCGCGAAATGTCCTGCGCCCTTTCCGTATACACTTCCGAATCGTCGATCAGTCCCATCTCCGCACACGTCGGGGCAAGCCACGCGCATGCATACCCAACGACTCTTTCGTCTCCGACGATCTCGCCGATCTGCAGCGCTTTGCGCAGGTACCGGTGCGCCTCGTCAAGTTTCTCACGGGCCTGGAGTGCAAGCCCCATCCAGGCGAACAGCATTCCTGCTTTCGCATTATCCCCCAGGGACTCGGCGAGTTTTTCATGGGTTTTTAGAAGGTCGACCATGTCGATGTACGCCCCCCGCCAAAAGAATACGGGGGCCCACTTATTGATCAGATCGATGAGATATTCAGCCCTCTTTTCGTCTGCAACGGGACTACTACCGAGGCGCTCAAACGCCTGGTGGAAGTATTTGTGGGACTCCTCCAGGGCGCAGCGGGAAAGGCTTTTCTCCCCTGACTTCACAAGATATTCAACGGATTTCTCGAGATCGGCGCCCTGCGTGAAATGGAAAGCAAGGGATTCGTAAAGCTCGGGAAGTCGATCTTTGAAAAGCCCCTCCATGACCAGACCGATCCGCCGGTGCAACGTTTCACGATCCTTCTTGAGAAGGCCGTTGTAAACCGCCTCCTGGGTCAGGGCATGCTTGAACATAAACTCCAGGTGCGGTTGAATCGACCGGGTCCGGATCAGGTCGAGGCGCTCCAGTCCGCCGAGAGAGGTGTCGATGTGATTTTCGAATTCCGTTACTTTCCGGAGGATCTCGTAGAAGAATATCCTCCCGATGACGGAAGCCTCCTGAAGGATCCGCTGGCTCTCCTTCTCCAGCCGATCCAGCCTTGCCTCAATGACCCCGTGGACTGTAGGGGAAATGTTCGTTTCCCCGAGGGGGCGAGTGAGCTTCCAGCCTCTTTCGTTTCTGGCCAACGTCCCCATTTCGATCAGGGAGTTGATTACCTCTTCCAGATAGAACGGGTTCCCTTCGACCTTTTCCTGAACGAAATACCGCAGTTCGGGGGGGATGTGTTCGGTCCGGAGCAAGGATTCCATCATCCCTTCCGCCTCCGAAGGAGACAGATCCTGCAATTGGATTTCCCGAAATCTATCCCCCGGGATGCCGAGCCGATGTCCCGGAAAGAGGCTAAAAGGAGGCCTGTATACGCAGAGAATCATCGCATCTTTCAAAGCATCCTGAATGACGAACCGGAGCAGATCCAGAAATGAGGGATCGCCCCAGTGCAGATCCTCCAGGCAGATGATGGTCGGAGCCCGTCTGACAAGCCCCGAAAGAAACTCCCCGATGGAATTTTGAAGGCCATGCTTCCACGAGTCAGGGCTCACACTTTCCATCTCGGGGTATTGCAAAGATAAGAGGCTTCCAACGAAAGAGATCACGTCCCTTCGGTTCCCGACAAGATCGACTGTCGTCGACTCGATCTTCTCCCGGATGGTCTGTGGATGATCCCCTTCCTGGATCCGGGAGACGCGGACCAGGAGATCAGTCATGGGATAATACGGGATATTCTGGGTATATGCGTAGGCATGTCCTTCACACCATTGAATGTCATTGGTGTCCAGGGATGCCTTGAATTCTTCCAGAAGCCTGCTCTTCCCCGTCCCTGCGTCTCCACAGATGCCGATGACCGACCCAATCCCCTTGTTCAGTTTTTCGACAGCGCCTGTAAGGATCGCCATTTCCGCCTTCCGCCCGATCAATTCGGCTCTTAAGCCCGTCAATCGATGGATCTTGATTGGCTGATCCCTTTTCGATCGAACCTTGTAAATCCGGAAGGCCTCGGTCTTCCCTTCGACCGCGATCGGTTCCCTTGGCTCAAAATAAAAATGACCCTCCGCCTGGCGGTAGGTATGCGGACCAACCAGGATCTCTCCGGGTTTCCCCAGGTCACTCAAGCGGGCGGCCATGTTGACGGTATCCCCCGTTACGCCGTAAACCCCTTTCTCGACATCGGCCCCCCCCGTAACGACAAGCCCCGTGCATATCCCGCTGTGCATGGACAAGAATTGACTCCCCTTGTTTCCCGTATGAAGACTCAGGGATATCACCGCATCGTGGATCTCCATAGCAGCCTTTATCGCTCTTACTGCATCGTCCTCGTGGGATCTTGGAACCCCGAAAAGGATCAATGCGGCATCCCCGAGGAACTTCTCAATATGTCCCTCATACTTGGAAACGATCTGGGCGATCTTTCCGAAGATCAGGCTTATGATCTCCTTGACTTCTTCCGGGTCGAGTCTCTCGCAAATCGCCGTGTAGCCTGTCAGGTCCGTGAACAGGACGGAAACGTGTCGTCGTTCTCCATCGAGATCCCGGACGGCCGTCGGTTCCCCATATCCATCGAGAGCCTTGCCGCACTCCCCGCAGAACCGGAATTTAGCCGGATTGGAAAAATGGCACGTGGAGCAGACCGCCACCAAGTGGATGCCACACCCCCCGCAGAACTTCCCGTCTTCAGGATTGAAGAACTGGCATCGATGGCACTTCATGGACCGGCCCCGAAAGTATCTCCTCTATCCGTTTGACACCGACAAGCAAAAACATGTGAAGACTCAGAAGAGTTGGGAAATGGAAAACCTGAGGGTACTACCAAGGAACGTCTCCTGTGATTAACGAGTCACACTCCCTGCTTCCATCCCGGGAAACGAAACTATATATTTGCATGCATATTCAGTTATTTACTGATAATAGAACCATTGTTTAAAGATATCCTTCAATAACTTTCAAGTCAAGAAATCTCACCGGACGGGGAGATTGGAAGTTGTAAGCTATTGATATTAAATAGGATAGTGGAATCAATGAAATTAATAGTAAAAAACGCAAAAATAGTACTAACGAAAATTATTGTTTTTAGTACACAAAACAAATTTTATCCCTCAATGCCATTTTTTAGGGCCAGGCGACATGTCCTGCCCCTTCCCTATTGCTTTCCACCCATCATTTTCATTGGATCTGTATCGTAGAGGGAAACCGACCTTCGGGGGCAAATGGGCCACCCACTTTTCCTTCCCAACATCTTCCCGAATAAGCCGTTGTGATGGGAACCCCCTTTATAAAGAACAAGTACGACCGATTTCAGGGAACAACATCGAAACGCGCCATCATGGAACGGTCCTCGTGTTCCAGAACGTGGCAATGGAAAACGTATTTCCCGGAATAGTCGGAAAAAGGGATGATGATCCGGGCGGTACCCATCGCGGGGACATTCACCGTGTCTTTCCACCCGGCATGGGTCGCAGGTGGGGGAACCCGGTTGATATCTAGGATCTGAAACATGGACTGATGCACGTGGACCGGATGATCCATCATCGACATGTTCTGGAACTCCCAGATCTCCATGGTGTTTAGTTTCGGATCCGCATCGACTCGATCCGGGTCGAAGGGTTTCCCGTTGATCGTCCAGAGGGCGCCCATCATTCCCGGCATTCCCATCATCCCCCCGGAAAGAGTAAAGCCGCGGGTTCGGACGGCTTCGCTCTCGACCAACCTCTCGAGAGTACGCAAAACCGGGGGAACCAGGCTGTCATCCGGTTCTTGCCTGTCCACTTCCAGCCGCAAGACATCCACCGTGTCTCCTGCCCCCAGAAGATTTCTGAGAACAAGATTTTGCCCCACGGGAATCGAGGAGAAATCGATCACGACATCTGCTCGTTCGGCCGGCGCGAGAAATAGGGAGGAGACCGTAACCGGGGAAGGAAGGAGTCCCCCCTCCATGCCCAGGACAAGGAAGGGTTGCCCGCTGTTCAAGGCGAGCCGATACGCCCGCATGTTGGACCCGTTTAGGATCCGGAACCGGTATTTTCGGGTGGCAACCCTGAAATAGGGATCCACCGTCCCGTTCACAAGAAGAGTGTTTCCCAGCTCTCCGTTTGGATTTCCGGTATAAACGAGATTCCCGTTTCCATCGAAGGTACGATCCTGGATCACCAGCGGGACCTCGTACGCGCCACTCGGCAGCCCAAGGCTTTCCTCGTGATCATCGGTGATGAGATAGAATCCCGCCAGGCCATACCATACGTGGGGTCCGGTGTAATCCATCAGGTGGTCGTGGTACCACAGGGTGGACGGAAGCTGGTTGTTGGGGTAACTATAGATCCTGCTCGTCCCCGGCTGGACCGCGTCCGTGGGAAATCCATCTTCGGATGCCGGTACGTGCCCTCCGTGAAGGTGAATGGTCACTTCTCCCGGAGTGCCTCCAAGGGTTGCCTGAGGGAGATCGTTCGACAAGGTCACCGTAACCGGTCTACCTGCACGCGCCCGGATGGTGGGACCGGGCGTGATCCCTTCGAAACCGATTATACGGGTCGCCTTCCCCGGGAGGATCTCGACTTCCTCCTCCCGAACGGACAGATCATAAAGGTCGTCCGTCGCCGTTGTCGAAACTGGATCAAGAACCGGAGGTATACGAAGTGGTGTCCCAACAGGATTACCGCTCGGAGCGGAGACAGGAACATCGCTGCTGCCTCCTCCACCGCACCCGCCGAGGATCTGCACAACTCCTGCGAGTAGGCCGGGACGAAGAGATGCGGTCGCCGCCCCTCCGATGATTTTCAGCAGCTGTCTTCGTGTTGCTTCCAAGGCTCTTCCCCTACGCTACAGGATGGAATACTCCCCATCAGCGAAATTATCGGAATCTATTTTCGTGAGTGTCGCTAATTTAGGTGTTAGATGAGGGAGAGACAAAATAAGTTCCTGTCAAACAGTTGGCTCGTACGAACTGCCCCCCTCCAACCGGTCCGAGTTGTGTCAATGCTTTTCAGACCGAATCGAGGAGGAGGCCGGCATAGCAGTTCATCAACGCCATCCGGAGAGGATCATCGGAAAACTGGACGTAGATGATGTTCCAATCGGCAAAGGGAAGAGATTGCTCGTTAAATGACCTTCGGGGGCGGATGCAAGTCAGTTCATTGAATGGTGTTTGCCAGCTATCATACCAGACCAAACGAAACCTCCCTTGAAGAATCACACATCCCCTCCTTCGCAAAATTTTATTAGGCACATTTCGGGCACAACCTCGAAGAGGATATCTACCGGAACGACCTCCAGGGTGGGGGTTCGTAGGTCTATGTCCTTATGGGGGCTCCTTGCACAAGAATGAACCGATCATTGGAGGCAGGTCATCTGAAGTTTCCTTCTTATTTCAAAGATTTCAAGCTATCACGATTACAAATGTCGTCATCGATGACAAATTTTTCGACTTCATTACAATTTATGCATTGAGGGGTAAAGTATTCGCCTCATATAACCCACTGGAATCAATTAATAATCTATTGAAATCAACATTTAAGCAAATTTGGCACAAGAATAGTA
>JBFFNJ010000152.1:0-5326 GCA_041563215.1 Candidatus Deferrimicrobia bacterium
CGGGATATTTCTCGCCACCCTCTTCGGCGGCAAGGATGCCCGGTGGAACGCAAATTCCGTCATGGAGTGCACGGCCAACGTCAGCGAGTTCGGGAAACAGTGCAAGGTACGGGTGAACTTCCAGAGTAAGGTCCTGGACAACAAGGGAGCCGTCGTCAAGGTGAGGCAGGTGGACGACCTGAAATTCTACCAGACCTTTTTTGAAAAGGTCGACAAGGGGATCTTCCTCCAGAGGCAAAAGCTGTGAGCGGGTCGGTAACGGTTTGCAGGGGTGTTCACATGGGAATATTTTCAGGGTTGAGAAAGGATATGCGGGCCGTTGGTTTCCTCATCGCATGTTTCCTCCCGGGATGCAACGCCCTCATAGACCCCCCGGTACCACGGAACCTTACCGCCACTCCCGCTTCTCCCCGCGAGATCACGCTCACCTGGGAAATCCACCACTACGATGATCCCGGTGAAATCGGCTATAAGATTTTCAGGAACGGCGATTACATAGACTACACGTTCGGGTCATCCTATGTTCTGACAACCTGGTACGATGACAGCGGCCTTGTCCCCGACACGGAGTACTGTTATCGGGTTTCGAGCTTCTATATTACCGACGTCCTGGATTTTACGAACTTTCTCCTGGACTTGCAGAACGACTCTGCACAGAGCAACGAGGCTTGCTCCTGGACATACCCTCTGAGCGCCATAAAGGGAACGGTATACGCTGACGGTGAAGGGCTGGAGGGCATCGAAATCACTCTCTTCAAGGTATTTGCGCACGACACCGCGCTCTCGGTCTTCACGGAATCCGACGGGTTCTACAGGTTTGCTGACCTGGACAACAGCAAATACGTGGTCACGCCATCTGATCCCGATTTCGTTTTTTCCCCCGAAAGCGTATCGGTAATCGTGCTGAACGGGGAGGTGGCAGTTATCAACTTCGAGGCGACGGCTATCTCGGGCCCGAATCCTTGACCGAGGCCGGCACGGCCGTCTCGAACTCTTTGAAGGCTTCCCGGAACCGGCGTGTCAGCTCGATGGCGGCCCTGTCGTAGGCATCCTTGTCCTTCCAGGTGTTCTTGGGCCTCAGCACGTCGCGGGGAACCCCCGGAACCTCGACGGGCAGGTGCAGCCCGAAAAACGGGTCGGTCTCGAAGGCCGTCTTTTCGAGCTTCCTCTCCAGGACGGCGTGAACCATGCTCCTGGTATAGGGGAGGCGTATCCGCTCCCCGACCCCGTAGGGCCCTCCCGTCCAGCCGGTGTTCACGAGCCAAACCGTCGAACCGTGCTTGCGAATCCTCTCTCCGAGCATCTCGGCGTAGACCACGGGCGGGTGGACCATGAAAGGGGCGCCGAAGCAGGGGCTGAACGTGGCTTCCGGATCCTTGATGCCCCGCTCCGTCCCCGCCACTTTCGCCGTGTAGGCAAGCAGGAAATAGTAGATGGCCTGGTCAGGCGTGAGCTTCGCTATGGGAGGGAGAACGCCGAAGGCATCGGCGGTCAGGTAAAAGATGAATTCCGGGTGGCCGCTGATTCCGGTCTTTGCGGCGTTGGGAAGGTAGCTTATGGGAAAGGCCGCACGGGTGTTCTCGGTGAGCGAATCGTCGTCGAAATCGATCTCCCTGGTAACCGAATCGATGGTAACGTTTTCCATGATCGCACCAAACATCTGCGACGAGTGATATATCTCGGGCTCGTACTCCTTCGAGATCTTGATGACCTTGGCGTAACAACCACCCTCGACGTTGAAGATACCGTCATCCCCCCAGCCGTGCTCGTCGTCCCCCACGAGAACCCGGGCCGTATCGATGGAGAGGCTGGTCTTGCCCGTTCCGGAGAGGCCGAAGAACAGCGCCGTGTCACCATTCTGCTCCCCCACATTCGCGGAGCAGTGCATGGACAGGATCCCCTTCAAGGGGAGGAGGTAGTTCATGAGGGTGAAGATCGATTTTTTTATCTCGCCCCCGTACTGGGTCCCGCCGATCAGGATCTCCTTCCTGCCGAAATTCAGTATTACGAAAACTTCCGAGCGGGTTCCGTCCTCCTCGGGGACGGCGTGAAAGTGCGGGGAGTGTATGATGGTGTAATCGGGCACGAAATGGTCGAGCTTGCTCCTGTCCGTCTCCCGGATGAACATGGTCCGTGCAAAGAGGGCGTGCCAGGCCGATTCGCTCACCAGGCGCAAGGATATCCGGTACTTCGGGTTTGCGCCGGCGTAGAGCTCCTGTACATACACGTCCCGGTCCTGAAAGTAGGTGAGGACCCGGCTTCTCAGGTGTTCGTAAACCTCAGACGATATGGACTGGTTTACCTTGCCCCACCACACTCTGTCGCTGCTGCTGGGCTCGTCGACGATATACTTGTCGTTCGGCGACCTGCCCGTGT
This sequence comes from Candidatus Deferrimicrobia bacterium, assembly GCA_041563215.1. Taxonomy (GTDB): domain Bacteria; phylum Desulfobacterota; class Deferrimicrobia; order J040; family J040; genus WVXK01. The sequence goes on from JBFFNJ010000152.1 coordinate 2,377, forward strand.
ACTGCCCCGTCCTGACGACGAGCGGTCCCTGGTGGGCAAGAAGCCCCTCGCGCCTCTGAATGGCGTGCTCCAGAAGGTTGGCCGTGCTATGGTTCCAGTGAACGTGTCGAAGATTGTAGAAACCCGTCTCTTTCAGGCTTTTCTCATTGTGATCCATCGTATCCTCCCCAGGGTATGCTCCTGCCGCTGTCCACTGCTCCTTATCAGGAAAAAAGCAAATAGAAACTATTCTATACTAATTTTTTATGATTTTCCTCATTTTACCTTCCCTGTGCCTGTGCCGCCGGGTTTCGACGCTCTCGGAGCATTGTCGAGAAATATCGCCGCCGGCGTTAACTTAAACGCTCATCTTCCGATAACTGTCTAAGTGGACTCTTCAAACGATATCCTGTCCACACGATAAAACAGGGAGGTGCGGTATGCGAAAGGCCAGCTTCATCGCGATTCTGACCACCGTCATCTGTGCGGGTGTGGCCGGTTTCGGCAGCGCGGGTATGGACCTTGGCGTCTCGATAGGAGATGACGGCCTGAAGAGCTTCTACTTCGCCGTCTCAGACCACTACCGGGTGCCGGAAAGAGACGTGGTTGCCGTCAAAAAGAAAAACGTTTCCCACGAGGAGCTGCCCGTCGTCTTCTTCATCGCAAAGAGGGCACGGGTCTCGGCAGAGACGGTGATCGGGCTCCGCCTCGGGGGCTCCTCTTGGATGGACATATCCCTTCGCTTCGGGCTCACCCCCGATATCTACTACGTGCCGGTGAAAAAGGCCGGCGGCCCGCCGTACGGAAAAGCATACGGGCACTACAAGAACAAGCCGAAGAACCAGTGGGGGACGATCAGGCTCAGCGATTCCGACGTGGTGAACATGGTGAACCTGAAGTTCATCTCCGAGCACTACGGGTATTCACCCGACGAGATCATCCACATGCGGTCTGCGGGAAAAAACTTCGTGCTGATAAACAGCGAGGTGAAGAAGAAAAAGAGCGCGGGCAAGGGAAATAAAAGCGGCGTCAAGAACGCCTCCTCCGCAGGAAAAGGGAAAGGGAAGAAGAAGTAAGGACATACGGTTGAGGACTCCGCCCTAGCTTTTCCGGTCCGGGGAGGCAAAAAGATGCTCACCGGAAGGCTGAACTCACCCCCTTACGTTTTCCGGCAGTCCGGAAAGGGGGGCTAGAATGTGTATACGGCGGAGAGAACGTAGTTCAGGTAAGAGTCCTCACCCGAGGTCTCAGGGCTGACCCAGCTCACCCCACCCGTGAAGGAAAAGCTTCCGTAATTTACGCGCAGAGCCGGCGCCAGGCGGACGATATCGTCGTTGCTCTTTATCCCTTTGTTGATCGTGCCGCCGAACTCCAGGATGAAGCCGAGGTCGCTGTAGGGCGGGATGGGGAGCAGCACGCCCACGCTGTACGTGCCATGTTTCTCCTCGAAATCGTTGCCGAGGTCGTTTAAGACCGCGCCCCCCTCCCCGTAAATGGCCATCGCGTAATCGGCGGTAGCGCCCAGGTCGATGAGGGCCGTCCCGGAGAGAAAGATGGTGAAGCTGTATTCGTCGATATCAGATGTCCCCTTTTGGATGTCCCCGAGGCTGAACCTGGTCGAAAGGCCCACGGCAAGAGAGGGAAAAGACATCCCCTCCTCCTGGAGAAACGACCACTTGACCGAAAGCCCGAGATCGGAGATATCGGAATCTGACGTGCTGTTGTCCCGGGAAACGTAGGAAAGGTGGCCTGCGAACTCGATGTCGTGGGGAAAGCCGTAGGTGACGTGCAGGGGAATGGTCGTCTTCGACTCGCTCTGGCCCCCCGCTATGTCCCTGTCGAAATAATCGGGTGAAAGGCCGATAAAATACTGGCCCTGGGCGACCGAAGTGCCCCCTTTCGTGAAGAGAAGCCCCGAGTGCCCCCGGGTAGTGATCCCGCTGTGGAACAGGCGGTTGCTGATGTCGTATGAATGACCAAGATGCGGGGTTGCGCAGGCGATCAGCAACAGCGTGACGATGACAATTACTTTCCCTGGTACTCTCATACCCTCCTCCTTCAGAGTAGGTTGACAAAAAAATACCACAGGGGCGGTCTAAATTCAAACAATTAAACGCTCCCGGGCAATTCGACCCATCCATAATCAGGCTTCGATGAAAACCCCCGGCAGGCATTGCAGAAGGGATGTTTCCGGCTTTCGCCCCTTTATGGGAAAGAGATTTCACGGGGAGGGAGGAAACGGAAAATCTGGCAAACTATGAAAAATAGTTCACATCAAGGAAAATTGTTTTCTTACCGGGGGTAAAACGGGGGAAACAGGTACTTGAAGGACGTTTTTAACTTATTGATATATAACGGAAATATCGGCATGGCGCGATAAATCCCTTTCAAGGAATGTAATTTGCTGATATTTTGTTTTAATATCGTTATGGTATTCAGTATACAAAGACGGGGAGATTTTTGTTTTGGCGGATAAGAAATCGAATTTACCATTTACGGGGTGCCGGTATGGGACGAAATAGATTTTTTTCTTCGTATGTTTTTCCACTCTATGCGGGGATGCTACTCCTTGCGTTTATTACGTATGCCACACCGGCATTTGCTCTCGATTTCGTTTTGAGCACCACCACGGTCAATGTCCCAGAAGGAAGCACAAACACCTTTACGGTAAGGCTGGATGTCGACCCTGTAACTGATGTGAACGTTACCGTTGCTCGTGTATCAGGGGACACTGACATCTCGGTAACGGGAGGGTCCGCCCTCACCTTCACCGGTGGTACCGGAGGAAACTGGAGTACCCCTCAGACGGTGACGCTCGCCGCTGCAGAGGACGCCGACACGGGTAACAGCTCAGCCACCATCAGGGTGAGCGATGACGCAGCGATAATAGCTAATGCAGACGTCACGGCTAATGAATCAGACAACGATACTAATAGTTTCAATTTAAGCACCACCACGGTCAATGTCCCAG
>JBFFNJ010000153.1:0-5316 GCA_041563215.1 Candidatus Deferrimicrobia bacterium
CATGGTTGCTCGAAGAGTGAGGATCAACAGGTAAAGAGGAAAACCGGGATATTGAATGTAAACGACGTCGTTTCAGATCCAGGGGCTTTCTTGGGGGAGGTAAATATTACTGGCGTGGTGGCAGATAAATCACGGTACATGGTAAAAGACCCTGATGCAATGGTCCTCGTAGATACAAGGGAAGCAAAACAGTGTATGCAGACAGGCTGTGCCTCTTTCACTCTTGTAGTGAAGTATAAAGGTGATCAACCGAAAGAGTGGGACGAGGTGCGTATCACCGGGAGGTTCAGTCAAGGAAGCCCCGTGTTCGTAGCAAGGAGTGTAAAGATAATCGGTCACCTATCTCTTTAAGGTTTTTCCATGAACATACCGAAGCTTGTTTTGAAAAACGTCACATCGAGAAAGAGCAGGTTCATCCTCACCCTCCTGGGAATCACGATAGGGGTGGGTTCCCTGGTTACGCTCCTCTCCCTCGGAGGAAACCTGCGGGGGGAGATAAAGCGGCAGGCAAGGGAGCTGGGCGGAACTCTCGTGGTAACCCCGAAGGGTTGGTGTGCCTACGAACAGGTGTCGGTGCTGACCGGGGAACAGCTTCCGGAAGCGATCCCCCTGGAAGATGTGAAAAGGATTCAGGCGATCCGGGGCATCACGGCGATTCCCTACCTCACCGAGAGAACGGCCATCGAGAACAACCCCGTTCCCGTCGTGGGCGTTCTCCCGAAAGAGATGCGTGCCTCCCGCCGCTGGGAGATCGATCGGGGGGAATATTTTTCCAGCCCCACCGATGAGTCCCTCGTCATCGGGTCCGGGATCGCCCGGAACTTCGGCCTTGTCCCCGGAGACATCGTTACCATCAGGGGGAATGAACTGAGGATCAAGGGGATTCTAAGCGAGACGGGAACCAGGGACGACATCTCCATGTATCTTCCCCTTCCTGTCACCCAGAGCCTCTACGCCGTTGAAGGGATGGTGTCCTTTGCCGCGGTGCAGGTGGACGACATTATGAAGACCGACGAATACATCATGAAAATCCAGAGTGCGGCCAACGTGGCGGTGGTTTCGGATAAACAGCTCTTAAAGTCTGTTCTCTCCGTTGTGGGGTCGGTGAACGTCACGCTCCAGCTCATTGCCGCCATCGCGATTCTGGCAGCGGCCTTCGGGATAGCGAATACCATGATGACCGCCGTTTACGAGAGGAAGCGGGAAATCGGGATCATCCAGGCGATAGGAGGGAGAAGGGTCGACATCTTCACGATCTTTCTCCTGGAATCGCTCCTCTTCGGCTTTTTCGGCGGGCTCTTCGGGATCGCAATAGGCACAGCCTTCTCCTATTTTGGTGCTCCCTACGTTGCCCAGAACGAGTTCACCGCTTTTTTGAAAGGGACGGGTGCAACGGGAGGAATAAATCTGTCCATTGCCTTCTATACCCTCGGTTTCTCAATTCTCGTGTCGATTGCGAGCGGGCTTTACCCGGCCTACAGGGCATCGAAGCTAACCCCCGTGGAGGCGATAACCTATGAGTGAAGTTATGGTGAGTACAGAGGGACTCCAAAAAGTGTACGGGTCCGGGAACGTGAGGACACATGCTCTGCGGGGAGTTGAACTCTCGATACGCAGAGGCTCATTTGTTGCCATCGTGGGCCCTTCGGGCCATGGCAAGAGCACCCTCCTTAATCTGATCGGCGGGCTCGACAGGCCAACTGGTGGGAAAGTATACCTCGACGGTGTAGACCTCACGCAGTGTCACGATAAAGAACTGGCTCGGGTTAGGGGCAATAAGGTCGGCTTTGTCTTCCAGTTTTTCAACCTACTGTCGAGTTTGACGGCCAGTGAGAACGTCGAGGTGGCGATGATGTTTGCAAGGGTTAAAGAGAGCATTCAGAAGAAAAGGGCAGAGGAACTCCTTATACTTCTAGGACTCGAGGAGAAGATAGGGGCAAAGCCCTTCGAACTCTCAGGCGGCCAGCAGCAGAGGGTGGCAATTGCCCGTGCCCTGGCCAACGACCCCGAGCTCCTCTTGATGGACGAGCCCACCGGGAACCTCGATTCGGATTCTGAAGAAGAGGTACTGGGACAGGTCTCTCGCCTCCACGAAGGAGGAAAAACGGTTGTTATCGTGACCCATAATCTCCGGATAGCAGACAGGGCAGAGAAGGTTTTCGAAATACGAGACGGTAAGGTCATGGGATAGATACTGGTGCCAATTTTAATATTTACACATCGGATGAGCGAGATGGCAATAAATGTGAGAGGATGAAAACTGAACACAAAATCTTTTAAAGACCAACCTGTAAGAACTAAATAGACATAATAATCGGCAATTTACAGCGGCAAAAATAAATGGCGCGCCAGAGCGTACCGTTTTAAGAACTTTTGTAAAACAATCAGATTGGAGTGGGGGAGGGAAATAACCTGTTGAATTGTAATTGAAATATAATATAAAAGCACATAAATCAATCAAATTCGTCATGTATAATCTGAATCAGATTTTGAGGATGCTGGTCAATTTTTACCGGAGAGCTGTGAAATCATCTATACGAAGTGTATCCTTTTTGAATCGTCCACCGTCTACGCTCCTTTAGAAGTTCAATTCAACTAAACGGAGGACCTTATGGGAAACACACGTTGTAGAGAACGGGGTGGCAATACTGAGTCGAACGAACGGTATGAAGTGGCGCGAATCGCGAAGACAAGGAAAAGCTGCCAGATTTGTGAGAAATATGCGGAAAGGGAGAAGACTAAGCCGGTGGCAGTGATGTGCTGCGAAGGGGCGTGTCTTAGGGGAGAGGTGGCCCGTCAGGCAACAAATATTCTCTGTCACTCTCTTGTTCCGGAGAAAACGGTGAGGATTTGCCTCGGCGGGGCATTCACCAAGGACACAGGGCAGCGCAATTTGGTGCGTAATGCGAAAAAACTGCTCGCCCTCGAGGGGTGTTTTCTCAACTGCTCATCACGCATGATGGAAGGGGTAATCGACGGTCTCACCCCGGAAGTCATAGTTGTCGATCGACTCTACGAGTTTGATCGGAAAATGTTCGGCATTGAGGAGATGCCTCCCGAACAGATTCGGGATCATGCACATTCCGTAGCCCAGCAGATAGCCGAAACGCTGTAAACCTCTCGGAGGTGAACAATGGAGATTGCAATTTTAGGGCTCGGATGCCTGGTGCAGGACTGTAGAAGATGAGGTCAGGCAGGCGTTGGAAGAGAGTGGAATCGAAGCCACCACATAAACCGTTGGCCTCCTCGATTGAAGTGGTTAGACTTAAAACAGGTGCGGATTACGTGATAAGGGGGCTGATCCATGAAATTTCAAACGATACTGGTGGAAGAATTAGATGACGTTCTGGGAGTAATCACGCTCAACCAGCCTGGAAAAAGAAACGCCCTATCGATCCAGATGCGCATCGAGATATCGACTATCTTGAACGAGTGGGTCGATTCTTCCCATGCCCGTGTCGTGATTTTAACCGGTGCCGGTTCATCTTTTTCTGCGGGGTTCGATCTCGACGAATTTAAACAGCCGGAGCGTTTCGATGAGCTCTTCGAATCTTCCGCCAGGTACCACCGGGATCTCTGGAACTTTCCCTGGCCGATCGTGGTAGCGGTGAACGGGCCGGCCATGGGGGGTGGTTTCGACCTCGCCACCTTTTCCGATGTCCGCATCTGCTCGGAAAAGGCCTCCTTCGGTCACCCGGAGATAAAGTTCGGAGCACCGCCCCTTTTTACGCCTCTTCGGTGGATCGTGGGAGATGGAGTTGCAAGGGACCTTTGTCTTCGGGGAAGAAGAATCGATTCTACCGAAGCATACAGGATCGGGCTTGTGAGTGAAGTGGTGGAGGGTGAGAGATTAATCGATAGGGCCATCGAGATCGGGAAAGAGATAGCGGAGGCTCCGGGAGATACGATCCGGTTCACGAAAGGATATCTCACGGGAAACGCGGGACGGGGATTCGAGGAGTCCTTTTCGATCGAACACGACCTCGCATTTCGTGAGATTATTCTCAAAAGAGCCGAGGAGGGAGTCAAGAGGAAGAATAGGTAGAGAAGCCACCCTTGCTTTCGTATTCATTAAGCTTTGATCGTATTTTAGATTAATTAATAAAGTGGCAGGGAAAATGTGAGTCTTCCAGCATCGTATCCAGGGATTTGTTCCATATTGGTATTGAGGGAGGTCAATGACGATGAGGTATTTCGAAGACCTGAGAGAAAACGAGAGTCTTGACTGTCGAAATGTCGTAATGACAAAAGAGGAAATCGTCGACTTTGCGAAGAGGTTCGACCCCCATCCATTTCACATCGATGAAGATGGTGGTAATGCATCGATCTTCGGAGGTATCATTGCGTCCTCGCTGCATACCGTCTCCTCCTGCACCCGCGTGATCGTGGATGCGTTAAATGGAATTGTCATTCTCACCGGTCTCGGGATAGATGAGGTGAAGTTGCCCTATCCTGTTCGACCTGGCGATGTTCTTTCTGTTGAAGCCTGGATAGATTTTCTGAGACGTTCTCAAAGCCATCCTAGTCGTGGAATTGTTACCGTGAAATGTATCGTTACCAACCAGGATGGAAAAACGGTGGCGGAGTACGGTTACCGCTACATGGTGGCCTGCAAAGATCCGGCGTGAGTGTAACCACATGGGGATCAACCTATTTTGAGGGAGAATATTAAAATGTCTTTGGAGAAGAACAAATTGTTAGTTCGCCGATTTATCGAGGAAGTGGTAAATACCGGGATTGTGGATAAGATGGAGGAATTTATTTCACCCGATTTTGCAGAAATACATGATGGTAAAGAGTATCGCATCGGCATCGGAGGAGCTAAGGAGCATATCCTTGGGGTGAGACAGACCTATCCCGATCTTACATTGACAGTAGAGAGGCAAATTGCAGAGGGTGATTGGGTGGCCACCTGTATAACTGCGCGAGGCACCCATAAAGGCTTTTGGATGGGCATAAAGCCAACCGGTAGATTCGTCACATTTACGGGTGTAAATATTAACAGGATTGATGAGGGGCTCATTATTGAACATGGGGGAGCCGCCAACCTCTTTGGACCCTTGCTGGAGATTGGTGCTATTGAAGTTGTAGGGACTGACGAGCCTGTATAATTTTACGAGAGGATCTTGGAGTCAGCCCTTACCTTCTGATCTGTTAAGCTACAAGAAAGGCGTAATCCCGGAAACGCTTGGAAAGAGCATAGGCTGGCCTGCAAGAACATAAACCAATAATAAATCGGTAGGTTACAGCGGCAGAAAATAATGGAGCGCCTTAAGAGGACTTCCCTCGAAAATCGTGAAAGAGTGAGCTCGGGAC
>JBFFNJ010000154.1:0-5305 GCA_041563215.1 Candidatus Deferrimicrobia bacterium
CTCGCAAATCGGGTGCACCGTGCCTCCTCCCGGAGCATACAGAAGTTCCCAGAGAGAGCCGTCGGAGTATATTCTGGTCGTCAAAATCCCTTCCTTTTGACCGCCGGGCCCGATCACGGTAGCACCTGCACCGTCCCCGAAAAGGACACAGGTGGACCGGTCCTCGAAATCCATGAGCAGAGACAGCATATCGGAGCCGCAAACCAGCAGCTTTTTCACGGACCCTGCGCGAATGAGGCTGTCGGCCATTTTCAGGGCATAGACGTACCCGGTGCAGGCGGCCTGCATATCGAAAGCGAAAGCCTTCCTCGCCCCGAGTTTGTCCTGCAGAAAACAGGCGGTAGAAGGAAAGGTCATGTCCGGCGTAACCGTCGCAACGATTATGCCGTCAAGATCCCCCGGGTCGACATTTGCATCTTCCAGTGCTTTTTTTGCAGCGCCGAGCGTTATATCCGAATTTGCCGTCCCTTTCGGGGCAATGCGTCGCTCCTTTATACCCGTCCTTTCCGTTATCCATTCGTCGGTCGTATCCACCATCGTTTCCAGGTCTTTGTTGGTAACGACATTCTCGGGAACGAAGTAACCCATTCCCTCTATTACTGCTCCCATATTATCCTCCGGGAAAGTTGCTCCCTGCAGAAGTGTCGAGACGGAGACGTTCGGCCATCAGGGAAACTTTCCTTTTGATTTCCTCCTCCAGGCCGAAGGCATGAAGCCCCGCGGCAACCTTGATCGCGTTTTTTATCGCGTGGGCGTTGGATGAGCCGTGGCAGATGACTATTCCCCCATTGACTCCCAGAAGCGGGGCTCCTCCATACTCCGAATAATCAACCTTTTTCCTCATCCTTCGGAGTGCAGGCTTTGCAAGGAGATAGCCCATCATCGCCAGCATGGACTTTCTGAACTCATTGCGTATAAAATCGCCGACTGCAACGGCAAGTCCCTCGAGGGATTTCAGGACTAAATTCCCCACAAAACCGTCACAGACGAACACATCCGCCCTGTCCGCAAAAAGATCTCTTCCTTCAGCATTCCCGATAAAATTGATGTCGAGAGTTTCCAGGATCTTTCCGCTCTCTTTGGTCAGGTCATTTCCTTTCTGCCTCTCCTCTCCGTAACTCAAAATGGCGATCCTGGGGTCAGGGATGTTCAGAATGCTCTTTGCGTAGACCTCCCCCATCAGGACAAACTGGGCCAGGTTGAGCGGCTTGCAGTCGACATTTGCCCCCGCATCGATGAGGACGATCTTCCCGAGAGGGGTGGGAATGGGCGTTCCAATAGCTGGCCTGTCCACGCCGGGAATATTTCTCAGGATAAAAATTGCTCCGGCCATGACTGCACCGGAATTCCCGGCGCTTACAAAAGACTGTGCCTCACCGGCGCCAACGAGATTCAGGCCGATATTTATGGAAGAGTTCTTTTTCTTCCTGAATGCCACTCCCGGCTGCTCGTCCATGCTGATAACCTCCGGCGCGTCGACCAGCTCGATCGACAGCGACCGGGTGTGGAACTTCATCAGGCAACGAGCGATCTCCTCTTTCTTCCCCACGAGCACAATGGGGACATCGTACTCCGATGCAGCGAGTACAGCGCCGCGTACGACCTCTACCGGGGCGAGGTCGCCGCCCATTGCATCAACAGCTACTTTCATATGACGTTACTCCAGTTATCAGGAAACTCACTCGGCTAATATCTGTTCTCCACCGTAAGTCCCGCAGGACTGGCAAACTCTGTGCGGAATTTTCGGCTCTCCACATTTGGAGCAGAGTGAGCGGGGTGGAGGAGTTGTCTTTTTATGAGTTCTCCTTTTGTCTCTCCTTGATCTGGACACCTTCCGTTTTGGATGAGCCATATCTGTTACTCCATCTTCGAGCGAAGTGTTTTCAGCTTTTCCAGCCTCGGATCCACATCAAACCCCTTGCATGAGCAGCCGGATTGGTTGAGGTTCTTGCCACATGCCTGGCAAAGCCCCCTGCATTCGTCGCTGCAGAGAATCTGCTGGGGTAATGATAGCACGAGATGCTCGTATATGACGTCCTCGAGATAAAAACCCTCGCCATCGAAAAACGTGATCTCCAGGTCTTCCCTGTGCAGCTGGTGATCACCTCCCGACTCCAACATCTCGTAGCTCTCAAATACTTTATTGAAGGATATATCCATATTTCTCGTCACGTGCTCACCGCATCTGTCGCAGGAGTAGGAAATATCTCCGCCGCAGTTGCCGGCGAGAAAGAGATCCTTTCCCGAGATTGAAACGTTAAACTCCACCCAGCTGACGTGTAAGGACTCCAGGGGAAAAAGATCCCTGCCCTCGAAATCTAATTCCACCCCGGGGGCTTGCCCCTTTTGTACCTGGTATCCCTCCGGGGGTATGTTGGAGACGCATATGTACATTTCACCCTCATGGAAATTTGAATGTAAATATTAATGAAATCGATTCACCCTGTCAACAAGGATACGCGCCTGGCTTCACCCGGTTGTTTTCCTCTGCCTAATAAATTAACATATTAAAACATCTGTTCATTTGTTTTTTTTACCATCGGGCCATTGCCAGGAGGAAGGATGAGAAGAAAACCTTACGTGGCCGGACAGTTCTACCCATCAGACCCCGGGCAGCTTCAGAAGGAGCTCGACAGTCTCTGCCCGCAGGTGACGGAAAAGGAGGATGCAATCGCCCTGATTTCCCCTCACGCCGGGTACGTGTATTCAGGGAGCGTGGCGGGATCACTCTACGCCGGTGTAAGATTGCATGACACCTGTATCATCTTGTGCCCAAACCACTCCGGCATGGGAGAAAAATGCGCCATCATGAGCCGTGGGTCCTGGACCATCCCCTTCGGGGAAATAGCCATTAACGAGCACCTGGCAGACTTGATAAAAAACAACAGCGGAATCGTTGCAGAAGACTACAGCGCCCACACATACGAGCATTCCCTTGAGGTCCAGCTTCCCTTTATCTCCTACTTCAAGGACACGTTCGATTTCGTGCCGATAGCGCTGAAGAGCCTCTCGGTCGAGGAGTGCAGACAGCTGGGCATGGCAATCGCGAAGTCCGTTAGAGAATATGAAAAGGATGTCACGCTCGTAGCGAGCACGGACATGACGCACTATGAGCCCGACGGGGTGGTCAGGGAAAAGGATAGCCTGGCAATCGAAAGAATCCTCCAGCTCGATCCCCAGGGCCTTTACACCACGGTCAGGGACAGGGGCATCTCCATGTGTGGTTACATTCCCACCACAGTGGTCATTTACGGTGCCCTAGAGCTTGGGGCGCGATCTGCAAAGCTGGTTAAATATGCAACTTCCGGCGAAGTGAGCGGTGATTTTCACCAGGTGGTCGGGTACGCAGGAATCTATCTCAAATAGCACCCAAGAGAGGGCAAGATGGTTGTGAGGACGAGGTTTGCACCAAGCCCCACCGGGTTTTTGCATATCGGTGGCGCGAGGACGGCCCTTTTTAACTGGCTTTACGCAAAAAACAGAAAAGGGCAGTTCATCTTGAGAATCGAAGATACGGACTATTCGCGGTCGAACGAAGAGTCGGTAAACGCCATCCTCGACGGCATGCAGTACCTTGGCCTTACCTGGGACGAAGGGCCCTTCTTTCAGTCGGAGAGGCTCACCATTTACCGGCAATACAGCGAACGATTGGTCGATCAGGGAAAGGCATACCGATGCTTTTGTACCAAGGAAGAGCTCGATGCTGAACGGGCCAGGCTTTTAAAAGAGGGGCAGAAGCCGATGTACAACAGGCGGTGCCTCCATGCCCCACCCGGGGGGCGGGAAGAGCACGTCCTGCGCTTTCAATGTCCCGATGAGGGAGAAACGGTCGTAGAAGACCTCGTCAAAGGGACGGTCCGCTTCAAGAACCAAGAGCTCGACGATCTTGTAATCGTGCGATCCGACGGGATGCCCACGTACAACTTTACCGTGGTCGTGGACGACGCACTCATGGGGATAACGCACGTGATACGGGGGGACGATCACTTGAACAATACACCCCGGCAGATACAGATCTACCATGCCCTGGGTTTTGTCCCTCCCCTCTTCGGCCACGTTCCGATGATCCTGGGGTCGGACAGAGCGAGGCTGAGCAAGAGACACGGCGCACTGTCCGTCACCGCCTACCGGGAAGCGGGATACCTCCCCGAAGCCATGACGAATTATCTCGTGAGACTCGGATGGTCCTTCGGTGACCAGGAGATCTTTTCCGTCGATGAGCTCGTTGAGAAATTTTCAACCGATAACATTGGGAAATCTTCCGGAACCTTCAACCCCGAAAAGCTCCTCTGGGTCAACCACCAGCACATCATCAACTCTCCCCCGGAGAGGATCGCCCGCGCGGCTCTTCCCTTCTTTCAGCGCATCGGTGCCGACCCTTCGAAACACCCCCGATATGAATACGCCGTAATAACGCTCCAGGAGCGGTCCAAAACCCTTGCTGAACTGGCGGAGTCAGGGCTCTTCTACTTCACCGAGGAGATCGAGATGGAGGAAGAGGGGAGAAAAAAGTTTCTGAAGGCGGATATGGGCCCTCCCCTCGCATACCTGGCCGAAATTCTGGAAGATCTCGATCCTTTCGAAGAGGTTGGCGTTGCAGGGTGCTTCGAAAAAGTTATGAAGCGCTTCTTGATGAAGCTGGGGAAAATCGCACAGCCCGCCCGTGTCGCCCTGACGGGAAAGCGGGTGAGCCCCGGAATATACGAAGTCATATGGGTGCTCGGTAAAGATGTGTCCGTTGGGCGCCTCCGCAGGGCTGTCGACCTGATTCGGCTTGACTCGGAAAATCTATGACAATAAAATAGTTTTTCGATGAGGAGTAGTGTAACGGCAACACGCTTGGCTCTGGACCAAGTTATCCAGGTTCGAATCCTGGCTCCTCAGCCAATAATCGGTCCCATCGTCTAGTCTGGCCTAGGACATCGGCCTCTCACGCCGAAAACGGGGGTTCGAATCCCCCTGGGATCACCAGACACAAAAGGCAGGTGAAGGCCTGCCTTTTTTCATGGCCACGGAAGCCCCCACAATGCGCCGAATCTGTTCGAATAAGCTTGACACCGGCAAATACCCCCATTACCTTAGTAAACATACGTCTGCTATTTGCTTTTTATTAGCATTAACCTGTTTTGATAGTTTCAGCTGTCGAAATGGTGCTGTTATGGCGTCAACCATGAGACACGGGACATCACACTAACTACTCAAAAAGGGGGGGAACATGAAGAACAGGAAATTGGTCATTTGTTTGACCGCACTGACCCTGATGACATTTCTTGCGGCCTCCTTGGTCTTTGCGGAAAACCCCAAA
>JBFFNJ010000155.1:0-5244 GCA_041563215.1 Candidatus Deferrimicrobia bacterium
GTGGGACGGATTCGGGAGGATGAGTCGATCGAAAACGGTCTGAACTACTGGGTCGTGGGTGATCAACTCCGGAAAGGTGCAGCGCTGAACGCCGTGCAGATAGCGGAAACCCTCGCGGCGAAGTTCATGTAGCGTAAGGGTTCAGATGAGAAACATTCTTCTCCTCTTGTCCTATGACGGGAAAGGGTTCAGCGGATTTCAGCTTCAGAAAAGAATGGCGTCGATCCAGGGTGTCCTTCAGGAGTGCCTCCGGGAACTGACCGGTGAAGAATCAAGGGTGGTATCATCGGGCCGCACGGATGCCGGTGTCCATGCCGTGTCCCAGGTGGTGAATTTTGCCACCTCGAGCCACCTCGGCCCCGACGCGTTTCTTCGCGCTCTCAACTCACGGCTGCCGCCGAGCATACGGGTGCGGGAATCACGTGAGGTCTCCCCTGAGTTCAACGCACGCAAAGGTGCTGCCAGAAAAATCTACAGCTACGTCATACACAACGGCCCGGTTCTGCCTCCCTTCTATGATGGATACGTGTGGCACCTGCCCGCACCCCATATCGATGGGGCACGGCTGTCGCGAATCGGTGCCCAACTCGAGGGTGAGCACGACTTTCGAGCATTCATGGGAAGCGGATCCCGGATAACACACACCGTCAGAAGGATTGAGAGTGCCGGGGTGACGCGGTCCGGCGAATTTGTCATCATAACCTTCGTGGGAAACGGGTTCCTGAAGAACATGGTGAGAAACATGGTGGGGACCATGGTGGACTTCTATCGGGGGAAGGGGAAGAAGGGGAGCATAGGGGAGGTTATCCGGTCGAAAGACAGAAAGCAGGCGGGAAGATGCGCTCCCGGGTGCGGCCTCTACCTGCTGGGCGTGGATTATCCGGGAATCTCTTTCCGTGGCGAGCTTCCATTTATTCTTGACTTGAGAAGAGATGTATACTAGATTTTAATATTTGTTTATTTGAATGGTTTTTCGAGACGAGGGGAAAAGGGATGACGAAAACTTACTATGCTAAAACCGGTGACGTTGAGCGAAAGTGGTACCTGATCGACGCAGAGGATAAGGTTCTTGGACGCATGGCCTCGCGGATCGCGGTGATTCTCAGGGGAAAGCACAAGCCCCAGTTTACGGCGCATACCGATACCGGGGACTTTGTCATCGTGATCAACGCGGAGAAGGTCAGGCTGACGGGAAAGAAGATCGATCACAAGGTATATTACCGGCACAGCGGATTTCCGGGGGGTATCAAATCCATAAACGCGAGAAGCCTCCTGAAGAGGTTTCCCGAGAGAATGATCGAATACGCCGTGTGGGGAATGCTTCCGAAGAACAGCCTCGGAAGGAAACAGTACAATAAACTCAAGGTTTACAGGGGGCCGAAGCATCCTCATGAGGCCCAGAAGCCGGAGTTACTGGAAACTTGACGGGAGTTGAAAAATGATGGCCGAGTTCAAATACTTCTACGGCACGGGAAAGAGGAAAACGGCTGTTGCGCGGGTCTTCATGAAACCGGGCACCGGCCTCATAACCGTGAACAAAAGGGAATTTGAGAATTACTTCCCCATGCTTCCCCTGCAAAAAGTAGTTCTTTCTTCCCTCGAAACCACGGGAAACGAGGGAAAGTTCGACATCAAGGTGAATCTGCGAGGTGGGGGCAAGAGCGCTCAGGCAGAGGCGGTCAATTTCGGAATTGCAAAGGCGCTTCTGGCCTGGCAGCCGGATTTGCGGGGCCTGCTGAAGAAGGAGGGTTTTCTCACGAGAGATTCGCGAGTCAAGGAGAGAAAGAAATATGGAAGGCCCGGGGCCAGGAAACGGTTCCAATTCTCCAAGAGGTAATAGGGTCATCACAAAACGAAGCCTTTCAAAGGGGAAGGGGAAACCTTCCCCTTTTTTTGTTTCTGCCCCGGGGAGGAATAGATGGTTACGGTAGGTGTCTTTGGGGGGACGGGATATACGGGAATCGAGCTTATTGCTATTCTTGCGCGCCATGCGGGCGTGACGATAAATGCCGTTACGAGCGAGCAGCACGCCGGCAAAAACCTCCACGGGGTCCTTCCGTTTTTTTCGAAATACACGGAAGATGTGCATCTTCAGACAAGGGACGAGGGACTGGATGCCGACATGGACGTGGCACTCCTCGCCCTTCCCCACACCGTTTCGATGGCAACGGCCGAGCCACTCATCGGGCGGGGGATCAGGGTGATCGATCTGAGCGCCGATTTCCGTTTGAAAGATGCCGGCTCCTATGATTCGGTCTACGGCGTCAGCCATACCTGCGGATACCTTCTCAAAGAGGCCGTATACGGGATATGTGAGCTCAAAAGGGATGAGATAAAGAGGTCCTCTCTCGTCGCGGTTCCCGGGTGTTTCCCCATGTCCGTGATACTGCCCGCATACCCCCTTTTGAAAGAGGGGCTGGTCGAGCCACGGGGGATCGTCGCTGACTGCAAGACCGGCGTCTCGGGAGGGGGGAGGGCGCCGAAACAGGCCTTCCACTACCCCGAGGTCGAGGGGGGGATCCAGGCATACGGTTTCCCGGTGCACCGCCACACGGAAGAGATCAATCAGGAGCTGTCCGCGGCCTCGGGACAGGATGTGAAGGTGACATTCATTCCCCACTTGAGCCCCATGGTGAGGGGCATTCTTGCCTCTCTCTATATGATTCCAAAAGGGGGTGTGACCGGCGCCGATGTTCGGGATGTGTATGCACGGTACTACGGGGATGAGCCCTTCGTGAGAGTCTACCGGGAACTCGAGTTTCCCTCCACGAAGCACGTCTACGGGTCGAATTTCTGCGATATCGGCTTCACCATCAGGAAGGACACGGGTGTTCTCGTCGTTGTCTGCGCCATCGATAACCTCATGAAAGGCGCATCGGGGGCCGCCGTACAATGCCTGAATGTCATGTGTGAATTCGAAGAGACGGCGTCTCTTTCGGGACGCGTCGTATTCCCGTGAGGTGAATGTATCGTGACGTCGGTAGTTGTCATTCCTGCCCGGTATGGATCTTCGAGATTTCCCGGGAAGCCCCTGGCCGACATCTGCGGGGAACCCATGATATGGCACGTATACAGACGCGCATTGAGGGCGGAGAAAGCGCAGGATGTGATCGTTGCAACCGATGACGAGAGGATCTTTGCAGAGGTGATTTCGCGGGGGGGGAAGTGTGTGATGACACCTCCGGATATCAGGTCGGGAACAGACAGGGTCCGGCATGTGGCTTCGGGGAAGAACTGGGACGTGGTAATCAACCTCCAGGGAGACGAACCCCTGATCGACCCGCAGATCATAGACGGCCTCATAGAACTCTTCGAGCAGGACGGGACCGTTCAGATTGCAACGGCTGCCGTTTTGAGCTCATCTTTTGAGGATTTCCTGAGTCCCAACGTGGTAAAGGTTGTGGCGGGGGAAAAGGGATCGGCTCTCTATTTCAGCAGGGCCCCCATTCCATACTCCCGTGACGATAATTTTCGCTCCTTTTTGCGCCACATAGGCATTTACGCGTTCAGGGGAGCAGTGCTGGAAGAGACCGGGAGGCTTCGTGAGAGCCTGCTGGAAGATACAGAATCCCTTGAACAATTGCGGTGGATGGATTACGGTTATCATATCAGGGTCATCCCAGTCGACTATGAGCCTGTTGCCGTGGACACGCCTGTCGATCTCGAGGAGGTAAAGAAAATACTTCTCCAGGAGGGCGGTTTCCGTGAAGCCTAAGTTCATATTTATTACCGGCGGCGTCGTTTCGTCCCTCGGCAAAGGTCTCGCTGCAGCGTCTATCGCGACTCTCCTCGAGAGCAGAGGCCTCAGGGTGACCATTTTGAAGCTCGATCCGTACATAAACGTCGATCCGGGCACGATGAACCCCTTCCAGCACGGGGAGGTCTATGTCACCGACGACGGGACCGAAACGGACCTGGATCTCGGCCATTACGAGCGTTACGCTTCGGTTGTCATGTCGGCGAAAAACAACTGCACCACGGGAAAAATATATCATTCCGTTATCACGAAAGAGCGCAGGGGTGATTACCTCGGGGGGACGGTACAGGTAATTCCCCACATAACGGACGAGATCAAGAGAGTCATATACAGCGCCGGGAGCGGTTACGACCTCATTATCGTCGAGGTGGGTGGCACGGTAGGTGATATTGAGTCACTGCCCTTCCTGGAGGCGATCCGGCAGATAGGTATCGAGAAGGACAAGGGGAGTGTCGTGTATGTTCACGTCACTCTCGTTCCCTATATACGCACGGCGGGCGAGCTCAAGACGAAGCCGACCCAGCACAGCGTTCAGAAGCTGAGGGAGATCGGAATCCAGCCCGACATCCTCCTCTGCCGCACGGACAGGATCCTGCCGAAGGATATAAAGTCGAAGATAGCCCTCTTTTGCAACGTTCGGGAAGATGCGGTAATCACCGCCCGCGACGTGGATTCCATCTACGAGGTTCCCATCATTTTCAACCAGGAAGGCCTGGATAATAAGATCGTTGAACTCCTCAATATATGGACCAGGGAGCCCGCTCTTTCCGTGTGGATGGATATCCTGCACAAGGTGAAAAACCCGAAGGGCGAGATTACCATCGCCATCGTTGGGAAGTACGTAAATCTCAAAGAGTCCTATAAGAGCCTCAACGAGGCCCTGGTGCACGGCGGGATTGCAAATAACGTGAAAGTCTCCCTCAGGTACGTCGATTCCGAGGAGGTTGAAAAGAGCGGGCCCGAGCCTCTCCTCAAGGGTGTCGACGGGGTCCTCGTCCCCGGGGGTTTTGGAAAAAGGGGCATTGAAGGCAAGATCATGGCGGCCCGTTACGCGCGGGAAAACCTCATCCCCTATTTCGGCATATGTCTTGGCATGCAGGTTTCCGTAATCGAGTTTGCACGGCACGTGTGTGGCATGGAACGGGCGAATTCGAGGGAATTCGACCCGGATACGCCATTTCCGGTTATCGATCTAATGTCCGATCAGAAAAATATCGAAGACAAAGGCGGCACCATGAGACTGGGAGCATATCCCTGTTGCCTCGTTGACGGGAGCCAGGCAAAGGTCGCCTACGGGCAACCCGAGATATCGGAACGCCACAGGCACAGATTCGAGGTGAACAACGATTTCAGAGACGCGCTCGGAGAAAAAGGGATGGTTTTTTCCGGGCTTTCCCCCGATGGAAGGCTGGTGGAGATTGCAGAGCTTTCCGGACATCCCTGGTTTTTGGGTTGCCAGTTCCATCCGGAGTTTAAATCCAAACCGA
>JBFFNJ010000156.1:0-5227 GCA_041563215.1 Candidatus Deferrimicrobia bacterium
AAAGAGGATACGCTATGCCTGATGGAGCAGCCATATTGGACAAGGCGACTTCTTTTGAAGAGTCAAAGATAGTCAAAGCCATGGGTATATACCCCTTTTTCAGGGAAATCTCTTCCGCGCAGGACCCTCTGATCAGGATAGGCGGAAAAGATGTTATTATGCTTGGGTCGAACAGCTATCTCGGCCTCACCACCCATCCCGAGGTAAAGAAGGCTGCCGTTGATGCGATAGAAAAATATGGCACCGGGTGCGCGGGTTCCAGATTTTTAAACGGTACCCTCGATATTCACCGGAAACTGGAGGAGGAGCTCGCCCAGCTCGTTGGAAAGGAGAAGGCGCTTGTTTTCTCCACAGGATTTCAAACGAACTTAGGGACTATATCTGCTCTGGCCGGGAAGGGTGAATACGTCATCACGGACAAGCTGAACCACGCCAGCATAATTGACGGGGCGCGGCTCAGTTTCGGCAAGATCGTCAAATTCAATCACAATGATATGCAGGATCTGGAAAGATCCCTCGAGTACCTTCCCCGTGAAAAGGGCAAGCTCATGGTTGTCGATGGCGTTTTCAGCATGGAAGGAGATATCGCAAATCTTCCCCAGATAGTGCCGTTGTGCAAGAAATACGGGTCTGCGCTGATGGTGGACGATGCGCACGGCATCGGTGTTCTGGGCAAGAACGGTGCCGGAACATCCGACCATTTCGGCCTTGGCGACGATGTGCAGATCATCATGGGTACCTTCAGCAAGTCCCTGGCCTCCCTTGGCGGGTTTATTGCTTCAGACGAAGACACGGTCGAATATCTCAAGCACGTCTCGAGAGCGCTCATGTTCAGCGCCAGCATGCCCCCCGCCAATGTCTCTGCGGTGAGAGCGGCGCTGAAGATAATGTTGCGGGAGCCGGAACGGATCGAAAAACTCTGGGAGAATACGGGGAGAATGAAACAGGGCCTCGAGCAGCTCGGATTCGATACGGGCAAATCCGAGACCCCCATTATCCCCGTCAGGATCGGGGACACGGTACGGACTTTTTCTGCCTGCATAAAGCTGCAGGAAGAGGGTGTTTTTGTGAACCCCGTCGTTGCCCCCGCCGTTCCTGAGGGTGATTGCCTGATTCGGGTAAGCTTGATGGCAACCCATACCGTGGAGCACATAGATGCTGCTCTATCAAAGCTTGAGAAGGTCGGGCGGGAACTCGGGGTAATATAGGGGGCCGCTATTGAGAATTGTCGCGGTGAATCCCTCTTCCCGAAGAGACCTCCTGAGGTTCATAAAGTTTCCCCTCCTGCTCTATTCCAGCTCTCAATATTACGTTCCGCATCTCACCTACGAAAGGATGAACTTTTTCAACCCGCGGAAGAACCCTTTCTTCAAACATGCCAGCGTGGAATATTACCTTGCCCTTTCGGGAAATGGGGAAGTTATCGGCCGTGTCACCGCGCACGTAGACTGGAACTTTGTGGACTACCATTCTGAAAAGAAAGGGTTTTTTGGCTTTTTCGACTGTGTCGACAACACCCATGTTGCCCGCGCTCTCCTGGAAAGAGCCTCAGCCAGCCTAAGGGAAAAAGGGATGGAGGGTGTCATCGGCCCGATCAGTTTCAGCACAAACGATGAGGTGGGAATCCTCGTGAAGGGCTTTGAAAGCGCACCCTCTATCATGATGCCCTACAATTTCCCCTATTACGGAAGGATCCTGGAGGAGTGCGGTTTTCAAAAAGCCAAGGATCTGTTCGCTTATTTTACCGAGTATGATGGAACGACTCCGGAAGCGATTGTTCGGGTGAGTGAAAGGATGAAGAGGAGGACGAAAGTCAGCCTGAGAAAGCTCGACATGAAAAACTTTCAGGAAGATCTCAAGATTGTCTCCCGGATATACAATTCTGCATGGGAGGAAAACTGGGGTTTCACCCCTATGAGCGATGATGAGGTGAAGTACCTCGGCCAGAATTTGAAACAGATCGTCGACCCGGAAATTGCATTTTTCGCATATATCGGGGATCGTCCCGTGGGATTTTTCATCGCCATTCCCGATTACAACCCGGTGCTCAAAGAGTTGAACGGAAGGCTTTTCCCTTTTGGTTTCCTGAAACTTCTGGTTGCGAAGAAAAAATTGGACCGGTTGCGGGTTCTCGTCATGGGTGTGGTGGATGAATACAGGAGGAGCGGCATCGAATCTGCCCTTCTCGAGGAAATTTTCCGTGTCGGTCCGGACAATGGCTATTACAAGGGAGAGCTCTCCTGGATCCTTGAGGACAACGTGATCATGAACAAGATCATCTCGAGAATAGTGAGGGAACCTTACAAAATCTACAGGGTATACGAAAGAGGGCTATGAAGATCCTTCTAACCGGCGCAACGGGGTTCATCGGGAGAAACCTTGCCCTGAGGCTGGCGGGTATGGGGCATCACGTGGTCTGCCTGGTGAGAGACATGGGCAGGGCATTGTGGATGAGTGACCATCCCGGTCTTGAACCCGTGAAGGGGGATATTTCTGTGAAAACGAGTCTTGCCCCCCACGTGGAAAATGTGGACCTCGTATTCCATCTGGCCGGGGTGACCAAGGCCAAAAACAGAGATGAGTACATGCGGGTAAATGGTGAGGGAACGGGAAACCTCATCGATGCCGTTGTACTGTGGGGCAAGGGGGTCAAAAAGGTCCTGTATGTGAGCTCCCTCGCCGTGGCGGGCCCCCACAGCTCGAAAAACCCTGCAGAGGAAAACGGCAATGTTGCCCCGATAACCCACTACGGGGAGAGCAAGCTTCTTGGTGAGGATCTTTTGAAAAGCAGAAGCGGGGATATTCCGTGGACGGTCATAAGGCCCCCCGTTGTCTATGGGCCCTACGATCGGGATGTGTATGTCTACTTCAAGATGGCGGAAAGGGGATTCGTGCCGGTGCTGGGGGAAGGGACGATGGATTTGTCCATTATCCACGTGGAAGATGTAACAGCGGGTATAGCACTCGCCGGCTTTAGCGACGAAAGCGACGGGGAAACATTCTACCTTTCCGACGGGAGAGTCTACACGGTGGGAGAGTTGCTTGCAAACCTGGCCGAGGTGGCCGGGGGCGGAAGGTTGATTCACATACCCCCCCTGTTGGGCAAGGCTCTTGGACGCGCCGGAGACATCCTCGCCCTGTTGACCGGGGATGCTCAGGTCATCAACAGCCAGAAAGTCATGGAAGCCCTCCAGGAGGGGTGGGTATGCAGCAGCGAAAAGATCAGCGATCTCCTCGGCTTTCTTCCAACCATCGAGGTTTCGGCGGGATTTGCGTTGACCTACCGCTGGTACAGGGACACAGGCTGGCTGTGAATCTGTCATGGACCGACAGAATCACGGTTATCTATAATCTTCTCGTTGTCGTCTTCATCGTTGCCTTCAAAAACAGGATCGGGGGCTACGGCTGGCACCTTGCTTTCAACGTATCGGTAATTTTTTTTGTGCTCCTCCTTTCGCTCGAAGGGGGAAAAAATAGGATACTTCGCCTGGTGCGACTGTGGTATCCGATCGGACTTTACACATTTCTCTACTATCAGACGGGATTGATCAACAGGGTTGTTTTCCCGGATTTTCTCGACGCGTATTTCATGGCGCTCGATGCAAAAATATTCGGCACATTTCCCGGCTTCATCCTTTACGGGGACGGAGGAAATGCTCTCCTTGATGAATTCTTCCACTTTTTCTACTTCAGCTACTATCTGATAATCCCCGTGACAGGGTTTGTGTTGTACCGCAGAGATAAAAAGCTATTCGAAGAGTACGTGTTTCAGGTCTCTTTGCTCTTCTACCTGTGTTATCTGATATATATATTCCTGCCCGTCGAGGGACCCATGGGCCTGCGCATCGAGCACTACCACGATGGGGGCCTGTTCCGCTCGCTGGTCGATTTTATATACAAAAAGGGTGAAAACCCGGGCGCTGCATTCCCCAGTTCTCACGTGGCGGTTACCTTGCTCATCGCCTGGTGGGGGAACAGGTTTATGGGTAAATGGAGGGTATGCTACTGGTCGATCTTTGTTTTCCTCTCTGTCGCTACGGTCTACTGCATGTTCCATTATGCCGTTGACGTGATAGGAGGAATCCTGCTGGCAGTTCTTTTGCTGTTTCTTTTCAATTTTTTTAAGGGGAGAGTTGGGTCATGAGAAAACCATCGGTGGTTGTCGCCGTGAACCCCGCTGCCAGGCGGATGAACCGGGAAAAAACAGATGCTCTCTTTCGCTTTTTCAGGGAGAACAGCGACCTCAGGGAGTTCTACATATCAGAAAAAGAAGGCGATATAAGGTCCGTGGCAGATCGCGTATCGAAGGAGGGCTCTGCCGAGCTGTTTATTGTTGCCGGGGGAGACGGCACGATGAACGAGGCGGTAAACGGGATTTCCTGTCCCGGCCCGAAAATAGGGTACATTCCCGGGGGTACGAGCAATGTCATCCGTTTCGAACTGGGCATTTCCGGCAACATCTATGAGGCCGGGAAGACGGCCCTTTGGGGAAAGCCGAAAAAGGTGAGACCGGGAATCGCGGGGCAGAGAAAATTTCTCCTCATGGTGGGCGTGGGCATCGATGCAGACATCGTAAAGGCAGTTTCGGGAGAGCTCAAGTCATTCCTGGGTAAAGCCGAGTACGTGAGAACGGGTTTGATGCGGATAGCTCGAGCGTGCATTCCGCCCATCAGCGTGAAACGGGATGGGGATGATGTGGGCGATTTCAGATGGGTTGTAGTGTCGAGGTCCTCTTTTTATGCCGGCAAACTGCGGCTGGTGAGGGAGGCGAGTTTCGACCTGGATGAGCTCGTTGCCTATCTCTACCGGCGGGGCGGGATTCTTCCCTATCTCGGATATTCGGTGAAGACGCTTGTCGGTATCCCCTTCAGCGGCAGGGATATTGTCAAGGCGCGTGGGGCGGCTTTTTCCCTTACATCAGGAGGTGCCGTTCCCTTTCAGGTCGACGGTGATTATGCCGGAGTACTTCCCCTCGATGTTCGCCTGAGCGATGACTGGGTAGAGATAAACACATAGCCAGACGGGCGAATGGGCCTGCCGTTATTTTTTCTCGATGATACGGATGTTGCGGGGGTCGCGGACGATTATCTCGGGCCTGCCCTTGTATACCTTCACTTTACCGGTTACCTCCACGGTTTTTCCCGGGAAGAGCTTTTCCGGCGGGAGGGGGAACTTGAGGGCGTCCTCGGCAAAAATAACGACGGATACGCTGTTTTGTCAGTCCTGG
>JBFFNJ010000157.1:0-5189 GCA_041563215.1 Candidatus Deferrimicrobia bacterium
CCATGAGTCCGTTGCACTTTGGACACCTCATTGATACCTCCCCATATCTCTTTCATCATTATTTCCCGGCCGATCAAGCATCATAAGTATGTGTTCCCGGGTACCCATGAGTTTTAAAGGAACAACTCATATTCTACATTGCGTAGAATATGTCAGGCCAAAAGGGATGTCAAGTGTTATTTTACAATATGTAGAATTTAATATTCTTTATATTAACAGGTTGTTGCTTGACATGCTCCAAGCCCTTTTCCCATCGATTCTAAAGGGTGGCATTTCCGTCAGAACAGCAAACCAGGTGGTTTATGAGGAATATAGTAGATCTTGAGAGGGAAGTATTATTTCCAATTATATTTCAAATCTTTTTTTCACCCTCCCCCACTCCAGCGTGATTGCTTTTGAAAAGTCCTTACAACGGGGAGCGTGCCCCTGGCTATCTCGAATTACTCATATTTTCGGTCTTATTCATCCTCCTATTGATTCCGAACCATGACGCGGCGAGAACCAACAAGCCATAACCACTCAACCCATCTGCACCATCTCCCCCTTTGGGGACGATCGAACATCCACTGTCAACGTTGACGGAATAATTTAGGTCTCTTGACGAGAAGTTATTGGGAACCCCTGTTCCGGTCAAATCGACATCGAGATTTGGGGTAACGGGATCGTCGGAGTCGATCGAAAGGACTGCACTGTAGGTCGCCTCGGATTGGGGGTGGAATTTCACGAGGCAGGTGCAACTGGCGCCGGCCCCTATCGTTACCGGCAGGTTGCCACAGGGGTCATCTCCTCCACTTGTTATGAAGGAGAAGTTCTCCGTATCCGAGAGGTCCATGTCCGATATGGTGAGACTATCGGTCCCCACATTTGTTATCGTCATCTCTTCTGCATCGGAAAAGCCCACCCACAAGTTGCCCCAGTCGTAATTTTCCTGTGATACAGCAATATCGGGTGCAGGATCAGCCGCCAGGTACGATCCTCCTGCTCCGGCGATATAACCCCTGAAAACGATCTGTCCGGTGCCGCTCGTGTCCCCTGCTTCCGCTATCGATCGGGTGCTTGCAGGAATGAGGTAAATGGCCAGCCCGAACAAAGAAGAGATCAGCACCCCCGATATGATTTTTCTCCGTCTCGTTTTTACCATGTTCCCCTCCCTCACTACTTTTACTGAATGAATATTCATTCATTTATTACCAACATTCAATATGGCTGTCAAGGAAAAAATTGTTACCTAAAAAAAACTTGAGTGAGGATATTGATATTAGGAAGATAATGAAGGCAGCGAAAAGCTATAATTCATTAAAATTCAATCTCTTGGCTCCCCAGAGCGAAACCGAAGGTCCCCGGCGCGCCACCTTGTATGAAAGCATCCTCTCCGGCGGCTTCTTTGTCTTTTTCGGGTCCAGAATCCCGGGTTAGGAGTTGATATCCCGAAACCAAAAGAGCCCAACGGTAGGTCAGAAGTGGGGCATCGCCCGGGGCCTGTCTGATGGGCCAGACCCCGTTTTTCCACGAGACAGACCGTAAGGGTAAACAAAAACCCACACCCGGGGGTCAGTTCCCATTTCCTCACATTTTTCGCCTTTTCACCCATCTGACCTGAGGATATGGGAACTGACCCCGATGTTGGCTGGGAGTTGACAAGAGATGCTTGGTACTGTACGGTACAGTATAAAACAGGTGAGGAGGTAAACCCGTTGTCACGAAAACAGGGCGACCAAAAACCACTGAGCCCGGCAGGGAAAAAAAGGCGCAAAGCGATCATGGAGGCGGCAATGTCTCTCTTCACAGAGAAGGGCTACGCTGCAGTAACCATGGATGAGATCATCAGCGTGGCCGGCGGGTCGAAGTCTTCCCCGTACAAGTTCTTCGGAAACAAGGAGGGTATTCTGAAAGCCGTGGTGGGATCACTTGCCGACGATATGCTCCAGGAAATCGACATCTCATTTTCCACGTATCAGACTCCCCGGGAGGCGCTCAACCACATCGGTTTTCGCTTAGGCAAGCTCATTCTCTCGGCCAATGCCATCAATCAGTACAGACTCGCGATATCCAACTCCAGCGCTCTGCCCGATGCAGCGAGAATCTGGTACGATTCGGGTCCCAGGACTACATTCGAAGGCTTCGCCGAATATCTGAAAAGGGAGAACGCTGCGGGTAGATTGCGGGTAGGCAACCCGACGAGAGCCGCCCTGTTTTTCCTCGGAATGATAGCCTTCAAAGATAACATGACCATGTCGATCGGCGCAGACCCTCCCCCGGATTCTGAGCTGCACGAAATCGTGAAGGAGGCCGTGGACGTTTTTCTCGCTTCTTACGGGAGATAGACGTTTCGTCCGTTGCACGGGCGACATCCCAGCCGCCTGCCCATACCGCGCTTCAAGCCCACACATGAGGATTTTAATTTTTTTGCTCCCCGTAAAAAAATAGTTGACATGTAGTGTACTGTACTGTACAGTACACCATTACTACTCTCATAAATGGATTAACGCAGGGTTAATTCATGGAATGGCAAGGAGGATGACATGCGTACCATCGTTGCAATTTTATTTTCTGTTGTAGTGCTCGTCGTAGCGGTAATGAACGTGGCCTCTGGACTCGTATCCAACAAACCCAAGGTCCCGACGACCCAAGTCCACAGGGAGGTCCCCATTCCGGACTCCCTGGACCAGTTCTACCCGCCCGTCGCCGGCAAACCGGTCTACCTGCTGAACATGTTGAAGCTGGACACGTCCTTTTCCGGGATCGTCGTCGATGTTATGGAAAACGACCTGAAGGGGGCCGGGGACAACTTCGCGGAGTTCAGGTCACAGTATCTCGAAGCGGCAAAAATGATACCGGAATGGAAAGAGTTCTATGCGGTAGAACCGGTGGAAAAACTCGGCTCGGTTTTGAAAACGAAAGACCGGGCGAAGATAATGGAAGCCTTCGGTGAGGTAGGCAAGGCTTGTCACGAATGCCACGTCCAAACGATGGCCCGGGTGCAGCAGAAGTACCGCTGGGGCAACTTTGGTGAAATCAGCGTGGAGGATCCGCTGACCCGGGAGACGACCGACTACTCTCACTTCAAGAAGTACCTCGCCACCAACATGGCGGGCATCAGCGTAAACCTCAGGCAGGGACAGAGCGAAAATGCCCGCGCGCAGTTTCAGGGGTTCAAAAAGAGATTCCAGGCGTTAAAGGGATCCTGCCTGAATTGTCACGACGGGGAGAGCAGGTATTATATCGATCAGGACATAGATAACCTCATCGGGAAGCTGGAGCAGGCTCTCCAGAGCACGAAGATCGATCCCGAGGCGGTAAATGCCCTGATCCAGGGGGTGGGAAGGGAGAGTTGCTCGAAGTGCCACCTGGTGCACGTCCCTGCCGCACTCGCCAAAATGAGGAGGCATTGAAATCATCTTCTGCCCTGTCACCAATAACATGGGCAGGAAAAGGTGCATACACCGGGGTCAGTTCCCATTTCCTCACATTTTTCGCCTTTTCACCCATCCGACCTGAGAATATGGGAACTGACCCCGAGGGTTCGTTTCCCCGATTACCTATTATTGGGACGGAAAATCGGACATCGATTGCTGACGGTAATTACTCTTTGTCAGGGGTAATTTTGCTGATCTTTGATCCCTGCAGGCCCATACCCGCCATCAATCCTTTCTGGTCGAAGAAGAAGGCATAGATCTCCTCCTTGGCGGTGGTAGTTGTGAGGGAGCGGGCAAACCCCTCGTCGACAACGACGACGCTCGGACCGACGCCGATCTCCCAGCCTTTGCTGTTTTCTAGGTAGTCCACGGCGGATTGGGTCATGAAAAACAGCGCATATCCGAACTTCTGCGCCCCCACCTGCAGGCCATAGGATGCGGCAACCGTTCTGTAGTAGCCGACCGATTTCCCGTCTACCCGAAGGGCCCCCGTCCCGTACTGGGCGCCAACGATGAGCCCCGCCTTGACGACATCGGGAAACACGAGGATCCCCCTGGCAACCTTGGAGAACTCCTTCGCAGTGGGAGAGCTTTCGTACAGCTCCAGCAGTGCAGCGTCCACGTCACGGTCGATCTCTGCCTCGGTATCCGCGATTGCCAGACGGGGTACCATCACCCCTGAACCCACGAATAACGCACACAGAAAAGCCACTGCGAAATACAAACGGATCCCGGGAAATCCCGGTCCTGCCCCATCTCTTTTCGTCATGATTCTCGTCCTCCCTTCTGTTTCCTCTGGAATCTTACCGTGCAGGGTCTGGCCCCATACGAGCCTATTTGCACCACTGCTTAGGCTTACGTTCTGTTCCATCCCCCGATATTCGGAAAACACCCATTCTGCTCTTCGCCGAAAAAATTGAAACTTCAGACCAGCTGCCCTCCCCAGGTATTTTTACCATCTTCACCGGGAAGAAACAAGCTGGCCGGTTACCTAAATGATCCGTTCCCCCATCCTCATGTGGGATGGGTGAAAAGGCGAAAAATGTGAGGAAATGGGAACTGACCCCGAAGTTTCGTCATTTGAGCATCTCGCGCAGGATGAAGCAAATCGGTCCGGGCGTGATCGCCAAGCAGGTAAGGAGCAGGTATTTTGGATAGGGGAAAAGCCTGCTCATCCCGGCGATGAGGCCGATCCCGCCACCGCCGCCGATTATGGCGTTGCCGGGAAGATTGAACAAAGCAGCGATGATGAGGTAGCGGTAACGAAGCAGAGAGGGTACGATTCGTGTCGGCGCACTCTTTAAGAGAAACCGGAGGCGCTCCTCAGCATCAAGCGGCTCGAGAGACGTAACCAGATCCCGGGCCCTGTTCAGGTGAAACCAACCTAGGGCACGGGCGAGGTAGGTGGCCGGCAGGAGCCTTCCGATGAGAAAGCTCATGGATAGAGACAGCACGGTGCAGAAATAGATGAGTAGGATTCCCTTTGTCCCGAGCATGGCCATGAGCATGAGGCCCACCTCTATGCCCGGAAGAACAGGGACCGCCAGGAGGAGAACATAGGAAACGACCGAAGTGAACAGGAGGAAGGCTGCCATGCTGGCATGCTGAGGCCACATCTGAAAGGCAACGAGGTTCGCACCCCACCTTACGGCATAATTTATAAATATGAGGATTCCCAGGAATAGCGCAATCTTTACTGCGATTCGGAATTTTTTCCCGGCTGGCTCGGTGCTAACCTCCAACTTCATCTGGTCTCTCTTTCGGGAAACCAAA
>JBFFNJ010000158.1:0-5186 GCA_041563215.1 Candidatus Deferrimicrobia bacterium
CCCCCGTCACGATTACCTTGCCCGCCGGCAGAACGTTTCTCAGGGAGAGAACGTAATCTTTCGTGACGCCGTACTTGAATCCCGAGGGTCCTCCCGCACACTCGGCGATATTGCCGCCGATGGTGCAAAATTCCAGGCTAGCAGGGTCGGGGGGGTAGAAGAGGCCGGCCCCTTTTACTTCTTTCTTCATATGATCGAGCACGACCCCCGGCATGACTCTCACGATCATATTCTCCTCGTCTATGTCAACGATACGGTTCATCCTCTCCAACGAAAGTATTATGCCGCCACGAACGGGAACGGATCCCCCGGTGAAGCCCGACCCCGCACCCCGTGGAATGACGGGAAACCTGCTTTGATCGGCAAGCTTTAAAAGGTCCCTTATTTCCTCCTCTTTTTCCGGAAATACGACCCCGTCAGGAAGCGTGGACAGACCCATGGCGTCGTAGGAGTAACAGGCCCTATCGATCTCTCCGAAGCGGGCCCTCTCTCCAAATATATCCGTCACCTGCCTTTGAACCCGTGAACTGTTCAAGTATGCTCCTTTATTCGCACTATTATATCATGCTCCCTTAAATCCCTTTCTCGCCGCCTGAAAAGGAAGAAGCGATCCAACGGATAACCCCGCCTGCTCTCTGTTCGACCTCTCAATGCGGCTTCCCTTGATGCTTTCCATACCGGCCTCCCCGGCAGCCCCACCGCTCAAATAGGATATCCTCCTCTCGTCACCGGAGGTTTCACCGCAGACCCGAAAAACTCCTTATACAGAGCACCCTGCTTTTGCGGCCAGCCGAGAACGGGTAATCGTCGAACAGTCGATAAGCTGGTATAATAGGTGGGCAAATCGGAACCGGCACTAATTGCTCTTCTTGGACCATCACAAGAGGAGGGATTCCGCTCCATTCGCTGTTGTCATGAAAAAGTAATTCTGGTACTAATATCTCGGTTAACCAGCAGGAGGAGCCATGGAGATCGTGGGTCGGGAAATCATGTGGAACCTTCCACCGAGCACGGGCACGATCATGTATGCCCTATTCGGCGTCGTCCTCCTCGTGATGGGGTTCGGGTTTTACGCCCGCTTCAGAGTCTACAGGTCGGGCCGGGGGGAATTCGAAGACAGATTCGACGATCCCGAGCAAAGGCTTCTTTTCGTTTTCAGGGAGGGAATCCTGCAGAAGAAGACCATTGCCTGGCCGTTCGGCGGGATAATGCACCTCATGATCTATTCCGGCTTCACAGCTCTCTTCATCGCCACGTGCCTCGTCGCCCTCCAGTATGATTTCGGATTCCAGATCCTTCACGGCCGTTTCTTCGGATTCTTCGAGGTTTTTTCCGACACCTTCGGTCTGGTCCTGATTGCGGGAATCATAACGGCCGCATTCAGGCGGTACATCCTCAACCCTCCCGGATTGACGAAGGGGGGTGACGACCTTCTGCAACTCCTCACCATACTCGCCATTGCGATAACAGGATTTCTCGTGGAAGGACTGCGCATAGCGGCAACCTCCCCCGAGGCAGCAAAGTATTCCTTTGGAGGCAAAGCAATTGCCGCGATGATGAAAGGGGGAAGTAATCAGGGACTGCTTGCCGCTCACCGAATCCTCTGGTGGATACACCTCATCCTCGCCTTTGGTTGGATCGCATCGATCCCCTATTCGAAAATCATCCATTTCATCGCCGGGCCGGTTAACATGTTTTTCAAATCCTCCCGGGCCAAGGGGGCGCTCCAGCCAATTCCCGATATGGAGGAGCAGGAGAAGATCGGGGCGCTGAAAACTTCAGATCTTTCCTGGAAATCCCTCATCTCGGCAGATGCGTGCACGAAATGTGGAAGGTGCCAGGACGTGTGCCCCGCCTACAACACCGAGAAAAGCCTCTCACCCCGGGAAATAGTGCTCAAGACAAAGAGAAACATGACGAGCGCGCTCTATATATCTCTCGTTCCGGCCAAGGGTATATTGGACAAGGCAACGGGAAAGCCCGCATATCCCCCCCTCGTGGGAGAAGAGAACACGCCGGATACCATAACGCCTCAGGAACTGTGGGAATGCACAACCTGCAGGGCATGCGTCCATGAGTGCCCGGTTTCGATAGAGCATATCGACATGATCATGGATATGCGCCGCGGACTCGTATTCGAGAGCAAAATACCCGAATCGGCGCGCTTTACGCTGAGCAAGTTGATGAACACCGGCAACCCCTGGGGTTTGCCGCAGGATGACAGAAGCGATTGGATGCGGGGGATGGACGTTCCCGTTGCAATGGAGAAAAAGCAATTCGAGTATCTTTACTGGATCGGATGCTTCGGCGCCTACGACATGAGAAACCAGAAAGTAACCAGGTCAATCATCGATATATTGAACAGGTCAGGCACAGATTACGCGATCCTCGGACAGGAGGAGATGTGCTGCGGCGACCCCGCGAGGAGGCTCGGCGAGGAAGGCCTTTTCCAGTTCGGCATGATCGAGACGAACAGGGAGGCTTTCCATAGATACGGGGTAAGAAAGATCATTACCCAGTGCCCTCACTGTTTCAACACGTTTAAAAACGAGTACCCCCAATTCGGCGTCGAGTTCGAAGAGGTTATACACCACACGGAGTTGATCGACGACCTCATAAGGTCGGGAAGGATTCAGCCCAGGAAGGCCCTGAACAGTATCTTCGCAATCCACGACTCCTGCTATCTTGGAAGGCACAACGATATCTACGAGGCCCCGAGAAGGAGCATCGCGGGTATCCCGGGCATCACGGTAAACGAAATGGACAAGAACAGGGACAAGTCTTTCTGCTGTGGTGCAGGAGGAGGGGGAATGTGGTTCGAGGAGGAGGGTACACGGATCAATGCCGCCCGTCTCGAAGAGGCCACAGAAACGGGTGCCACGGGTATCTGCACATCCTGCCCCTACTGCCTGACCATGTTCGACGATGGAATAAAAACAAAGGACATGGAAGAGGATTTCATCGCGCGGGACGTGGCCGAGATAGTATCGCAGTCTCTGGATTAGAACCGCAACGGAAGTGTCACGGGCGTTTTTCGTTAATCTATCCTGATCCCTGCACAAAGGGGTTCGCCTTATCTGAGGAGAATCTCCTTTGCAATGACGAGTCGCTGGATCTGGCTCGTGCCCTCGTATATCTGGAAAATTTTGGCATCCCGCATGAGTTTCTCAACCGGATAGTCTTTCATGTATCCGTAACCCCCGAAAATCTGGACGGCATCGGTGGTAATCCTCATGACGAGATCGCCTGCGTACGCCTTCGCTATGGACGATTCGGTGGTATTCCTCATGCCGTTGTCAACCATCCACGCCGCCTTCCACGTCATGACCCGGGCAGTCTCTATGCCGATCAGCATATCGGCGAGCATGAAGTTGATAGCCTGATTCATCGCGATGGGAGTCCCAAACTGCACCCTCTCCTTTGAATAGTCGAGGGCATACTCATATGCTGCTCTCGCAACCCCTACAGCGGCTGCAGACACACCGGGCCGCGTCCTGTCGAGGGTCATCATGGCGAGCTTGAAGCCATCCCCCTCGTTCCAGAGGAGGTTTTCCCCGGGTACCACCACGTCTTCGAAAATAACATCCGCTGTGTCCGACGCCCGCTGCCCCAGCTTGTCCTCCTTCTTACCCGTTGACACTCCCGGAAGATCCCGCGGGACGACGAATGCGGAAAGACCCCTGTGACCCAGGGACTTGTCGGTCGAAGCGAAAACGACAAACTGACTTGCGTATGAGCCGTTCGTTATGAAGCACTTCGTACCGTTTAAAATGTAGTTTTGCCCATCCTTTTTCGCCGTTGTCTTCACCGAGCCCACATCCGAGCCTGCACCGGGCTCTGTGAGGCAGAAGGAGGAATATGTGAGTTTCTCCGAAAAAGGTGCCACAAACCTCGCGAGCTGCTCCTTGGTACCAGCTATGAGTATGGGCATCAGCGCCAGGGCTGAAGCTTCCATGGATGTATATACACCAGAGCAGCCCCAGGCAATTTCCTCCGAGATGATACACGCCTCGATCGCACCGAGTCCAAGTCCGCCCTGCTCCTCCGGGATGAAATCGGTCATGAGGCCGAGCTCAAAGGCCATTTCCATAATCTCATGCGGGAACTCACCGGTTTTGTCGTACTCTGCCGCTCTGGGACGGATTTCATTCGCCGCAAACTTATGTGCCATATCCTGAAGCTGTTTCTGTTCATCCGTCAACTCGAAACTAATCATCGCTTTCCTCCTTGTATGAATCCAGAACGCTATTCTTCATGCCATTTACGACGATCGAGTAGACCTGCCGCGCCGATTCATCAATATCGTATTTGCCCTTCTTCGAGAGCACCCAGGCAAGAGAGATCTCATCGAGCGCCCCGAATATGACCCTCCTGGCGATGGTGGGGTTTATGTCCTTCCGAAATACCCCCTTTTGCACGCCCTCCGAGATTATTTCCGAGAGGATATCGAGGTATTCGAGAAACTTGACGGGAATATACTCCTTCATGAACTTGTTCGACTGCCGCAACTCGACCTGGAGCATCTCGGCGAGGTCAGGGTTCTCCTCGAGGAGTTTCAGGTGGTTGTCGACAAATACCCTTATCTTCTCTTCGGGATTCCCCGCACCGGAAAGCTTATCCCTGAGTATCGATATGATTTCTCCTATCTTTTCCTCGAAAATGCATATGAGGATATCGTCCTTGTTCTTGAAATAGAGATATATCGTCCCGTCGGCGACGCCCGCCTCCTTTGCGATATCGGAAACCTTGGATTTATAAAATCCATTTTTTGAAAATATTTTCAAGGCTCCCCGTAATATTTTTTCCCTCTTACCAAATTCCCTCTTTCTACCTCTCGCCATAGCAACCCTCAATGAATGAATATTCATTCATAAAATTAGCAGTTTTCGGAGAATAAGTCAAGGCCATATGGCCCGCCGGGGATTTTTTGAGCCAGAATGCAACCGGAAACGAATGGAAAAGGGGATGTCCTTTGGAGGCAACCACCAGAGATGGGGCTTTGCCCTCGTTTAACTGACTGGGGACCAGCGGAACGAAACTATTCGTTGAATCCGAGCCTCATGGAAAGTTCAGAAGATTTTTCAACCACGTGGCTTGCAATCTCATCCTCTATTTTTTCCCTCGTCATTCGCGAAGCCGGTCCGGAGAGGGAAATCGCACCCACGATCCTTCCCGTGTAGTCTTTC
>JBFFNJ010000159.1:0-5166 GCA_041563215.1 Candidatus Deferrimicrobia bacterium
CCGAAAATCAGTCTGAGGGAGGGTTGCTCTTTACCGTGGATATACCCCTGCAGGAACCGGGAGGAATAACAGGATGAGCACGAATGTTCTCATCACCGATGATGAAAGGGCGGCCAGAGACCTGCTGGCCGATGCGATAAAGGATGCCGGTTATGAAGTTTTTACCGCTTCAAACGGGGAAAGTGCGCTTTCCCTGGTAAAGGAAGAGCCTATCGGCATAGCGATCTGTGATATCAGAATGCCCGGCATGGATGGTCTCGAACTGCTTCAGAAAATCCTCGAGATATCTCCGGAGACCATCGTCATAATGGTTACGGCCTACGCCTCTGTGGAGACAGCCGTGAACGCCCTGAGAAAAGGGGCCTTCGATTACATACTCAAGCCTCTCATATTCGAAGACATAGTCCACAAGATATCGAGGATCGACGAGTATCTGAAGATCAAGCGGGAAAACCGGCTCCTCAGGCAGGAACTGGAAAAACAGTACGATTTTCAAAAGATTATAGCGAAGAGCGGCGTTATGGAGAACGTGTTCGAGATGATGCGTAAAGTATCGGCTACGAACAGTAATATACTCATCACGGGTGAGAGTGGAACGGGAAAGGAGATGGTTGCACGTGCGATCCACTACAACAGCCAGATGAAGGATGGAAAATTTCTCCCGATAAACTGCGGTGCAATTCCCACCTCTCTCTGGGAGAGCGAGATTTTGGGGTATCACCGCGGCGCCTTCACCGACGCAACGAGAGACAAGGCAGGGTTCCTCCAGGAAGCCGATGGAGGGACGCTTTTCCTGGACGAGATAACGGAGATGCCGCTGGAAGCGCAGGTCAAGCTCCTGCGGGTAATCGAGAACCAGGAGTTTACCCCTCTGGGTTCCGTGAAGACGCACAAGCTGAATTCCCGCATCATCGCAGCGAGCAATCAGGATATCAGAAAGAGGGTGGAAGGAGGGACATTCAGGGAGGACCTCTACTACCGCCTGAATGTTATCCACGTCCACATCCCCCCTCTGCGGGAGAGGCGGGAGGACATCCCCGTCCTCGTCCGCCATTACATCGACCGCTTCAACGGCGAACTGGGTAAGAACATAATTGGCGTCGACGGTGAGGTTATGAAACTATTCCTGAGTTACAGCTGGAAGGGAAACGTCCGGGAATTGAAAAACTTTATCGAGCGGGCCATGATCCTCTCCGATGGGGACACGATACGTGTCCATGACCTTCCGGCAGAGCTTCAGGAGTCGACGAAGATGGCCGACCTCATGGTACAGGGGGACCTGAAGCACTCCGTCAAAGAGTTCGAAAAGATATCGATCATCTCCGTCCTCGAGCAGGTATCCTACGATAAGAAGAGAGCGGCCGAGGTCCTGGGACTCAGCAAGTCGTCCCTCTACCGGAAAATGGAGGAGCTCGGAATAGATCTCACGTCAGACCTTTCCCAGAAATAGGACGATAATACCCCGCTGATTTTCCTGAAAAAGGGAAAGTCCCAC
The DNA here is from genome assembly GCA_041563215.1 of Candidatus Deferrimicrobia bacterium. GTDB lineage: Bacteria > Desulfobacterota > Deferrimicrobia > J040 > J040 > WVXK01. The sequence goes on from JBFFNJ010000159.1 coordinate 1,496, forward strand.
CGAAAGCACTCCCGTTTCCCCACTTCTTTTAATTAAAAAATGTTTTAAAACATATAGTTAATGAGTAAAGTCAGAGACTCCATATTTGTTGGCACTACTATTGAATACTGACAAAAGCAAGATATCACCCTAGAAAAACAGTTTTTGGAGTTCAGAGGATTTTTTTCTTCGCTGAACTTATCCGCCGGGAGAAAAGATTATGATCAAGATTCTTATCATTTGGATTTTGATAGCACTGCCTGTTGCCCATCTCTTAGGGAAATATCTTAGGCATGTCGGGAAAGGATATCCCGAGCGTTAAGTCTCAAAGAGACATGAACCAATAAAGATAGGGGGGGATGTTATGAGAAAAGTATTGTTAACGCTCATGGTTTTATCGTTTCTTTTTATCCTGCTCGGCCTGTCGAATCAAAAAGCTGATGCAATCCCGGCATTTGCAAGAAAGTACAAGACGGCGTGCATTACCTGTCATGCAACCTATCCGAGGCTCACAGCCCTGGGGGAAGCGTTTCGGTTGAACGGTTACAAAATGCCGGGGGATGATGAGCTATACGTCAAGGACGAGCCGCTTGTTTTGGGAGCAGAAGCGTATAAAAAGGTCTTTCCTGATGCTGTGTGGCCCTCCGACATGCCGGGTATGCCACCTGTCGCTCTCCGCCTCATAACGGACTACGAGGTCGATATCGGCGGAACAAAGGACTCGCGCACCGACTTCCGCATCGACGCGGCGAAAATCCTCGGGGCAGGGTCATTTGGTCAGGATATGTCATTCTTCGTGGAAATAGAGTACGAAGAGGCCGAACTTGAGATTGAAGCAGAGACAGAACCGGTTGGTTCGGGAGGCGAAGACGTAGTAACAGAGATTGAAGTAGAAGAGTTCGAATCAGGAACGGAGTTTTCCGGATGGCTCTTATGGGAGGACCTTTTGTTCGGGGATAACTACCTGAACCTCAGGCTGGGAACGATCGGCATGCAGGACCTGGCACTCCCCAACACGAGGAGTCACAACAGGATAAGCGTTCAGGACTATCTTTATACAGATGCCCTCAACCTGCACGCCCATGGCAACGATGCGGTCGGAGTTGAAATCAACGGATTCGGCAAATCGTGGCGTTACAACCTGGGGGTTCTCAACGGAGATGGGGCCACGAGCAGAAAGGATTATTATGGTGCACTGTCATTTAAGATTGGTGGCCTCGGCTACGACGGATCCGGCGGCTTTACCGAGGAGGGGGCTCTCACAAGCGATCCGGCAGGGTACTGGCGCGATGACTCGGTACTGTTCGGTTTGTTCGCTTACCGGAGCAACGTTGGTGCCGGGAATATTGAATCCGACCGATTTGGTGCTGACGTGCGCGTGAACTACAAGGACCTCTCCTTTGCCGTAGGGTACATAGATGGAGACGACATAGCCGGACACGGACACGGTGGCAGCGTCGAACTGGCGGACAAGGAAGTGTTTTTTGCCGAGGCAGAGTATTTTATTCTTCCTTGGATTCAGTCCTATGTGAGATATGAAAACCTCGACGTTGATGCTCAAGACCCTGGTGATCAGGCGAGGGTAGTCCTTGGCTCGGTCCTTCTGGCAAGGGCAAACGTGAAATTCAACGTCGAGGGCACGTTCTACACGGATAACGATCCCCGTGAGGCGGCCGGGGGTGACAAAAATGACGATGACCGTCTCGTGCTCCGGCTCGATTATGCGTTCTGATAAGAGTATATTTATCAGCACCTTTGTTAATACAGAAAGACGGCGGAAAAGAAACATCTCCTCCTTGAAAGGCGGGCACATTCTTCTTTAACCTTGAATGAAGAAGGGTGCGCCCCCGTCGTCTGAATTATGATGGGCAAGTTGATATATAATCCGGAGGCAAAGGAATGAGAGTCTATTCGAAATTACATATCCTTATCTCTTTTATCGTCGCGTTCGTCCTGTCATTGAACGCTTCCGCCCCGGTCTTCGCCGGTGAGGATGGGTTGATCACCGGCGTAGTCAAAACTCCCTGGGTGAAGCGCTACCTGGCCCTCGTCTATGTCGACCGGGTGGAGGGAAAGGAGTTCCCCGCGCCCGAAAAACCGGTCTTCATGAGCCAGAAAAACCTGGTTTTCCAGCCCCATATTCTCCCCATCGTGAAGGGGACCACGGTCGATTTTACCAACGACGATAATGTGACGCACAATGTTTTTGCGCCCCCCGGTTCCGCAAAGGCGTTCAACCTCGGTACCTACGGCGTCGGTGTCACGAAGACCGTTACCTTTAGTGAGCTTGGCGAAGTTCCTCTTCTGTGCAACGTTCACGCAGAGATGGCTGCTTTCATACTGGTGCTTCAGAACCCCTACTTCAGCCTCACGGACAAGAAGGGAAATTTCGAGATCAAGGATGTCCCCCCGGGCACCTATACCGTGAGAGTGTGGCACGAAAAGCTCAAGGAGGTGACCCAGGAGGTGACCGTGGAAGCAGGAAAGGCTGCCACAGTGGAGTTTAAAGGGTTGAAAAAACGCTAGGTTGAAATTGCTGCTCGGGCAAATATGGTAATCTCTCTCAATCCGATACGATCGCTCAGGTTGGTGTGCCTGCTCCTTTTTCTGCTTGTGCCGTTCTTCCAGGTCGGGGCCGATGAGATCCGTTTCAAGGACGGCGATATCCTCAAGAAGGGGATCGTCATCGATGAAGATGACGTGTCTATAACGATCCGTTTCCCGAAGGAATCAATAGAGTCCGTGGAAAGGAGCAGTGACCGGACACCGTCGCCCTCCCGGGATGAAGGCTTTCAAGATCAAGATGGAGGCTATATCATCCCGGAATCCCCGGGTGAAATAGATACAGCCTCTCCGTTTCCCGAAAGAGGACTTGAGGAAGACGAGGTATCACAGAAATCTTTCACCGATCTCAAGAAGCGGGTAGGCGAACTCGAGAGGAAGCTGGAGTCTTTTTCGAAAGAAAAGGGGCCTTCCGGACAGGTGTTGGCCGAAAAAGGGACACTGGTTTACCCGTTGGTTGAACGGGAACTGGGGAGCATTGAGGGATTCATTTTCTGGAAAGAAGAACCGCTGGTAAACAGTGACGTCATGGTAGTTATGACGAAGTATTTGGGATCCTACTTAGATGCCCATAAGAAAATGTTCATGGAAGAAGAGGACGATATGAAGAGTAAAAGGATCGCGCTTTCTACAAGAACGGATAATCGGGGGAAGTATTTTTTTGAAAAAGTTCCTCCGGGAGAGTACATCCTCTACTGGAAACCGGACAAAGAAACAGGTTGGGTGCGGCGTTTCCGCGAAGGGGCTGATTTTTCGGTTTTGCCGGGGGAACTGACGGTGCAGAACATCCCTGGAGACAAAAACAAGTGAATAACGGCATATGCCTTTATCTCAATTCCCAAATATGGGACCGAAATAACCGGATAATTTTTTCAAAAATAGGAAATCAGCCTTCTTCAGCCGACTTTCCGGAGGATGATTAAATATAAATTTCTTTCAAAAACAACAAAATAGAAACAATATTGTTCCGCTTAGATCTACGCGGCACCAGAATTGCTTGGTAATAATTTTGGCCTGAAATGATATAAAGGAGTCTTTTTCCTCCATGAGAAAATACAACGTTCGTCTCGTCGATGACGAATATCTCAGAGAGAATTTCAGCTGTTACTGGGGATGCCCGGTCTTTACCG
>JBFFNJ010000160.1:0-5164 GCA_041563215.1 Candidatus Deferrimicrobia bacterium
CTATGGTAGCGTAAAAATGGAGTTTAGTTTCGGCGTATTGGGGTTCTTTCTCTGCTTGATTGCAGGATTCGTGGTGGGATTATTCATTTAGTGTGGATACGGTTCGTTTGCACTGAGATAGAGTGCTCTTTCTTGCAGGAAAAATTTCTGGTGAGAAACGTTTCTATTATAATTGGTTATTTGGGTTAACCACGGATATAAAGAGCCAATAATACAACGAGGCAGGTCGCAAGAAGGGCAAACAAGAATTTTTCCAAGATCCCGTGCCCCTTCTTGATAATGTTTTTATTCTTGGGGCTTTTCACGATAAACGGATTGTTTTTCATGTTGTCTCGCCTTTTTTTCGAAAATCCCGTCATGGTCGTCATCTGCCTTACAATTGGCATGTTGAAACTATGATGTATTAGGATCCCTCCCGTTCCGTATCTCTGGCGCACACGCCATATTCATTTCGGTCGTTATCCTTCCGGGGAGAAACTCCTTTGATTAGCAATGGGCCGGCTTCGCGGCAAAAGGATGGAATCGCTTCCGGGGAATAGAGACCCATACCGGCCTCCCCAGGTTTCGGGGCAATCAGCGATCACTGCTGTGTTTCGGTTATCTCATTCGGACGATGGTTGGTGGGTGACGACCGTATAACATCAATTGGAAGTGTTTTTCCCGTCCCTGTCAAGGCAAACAATTGGACCGAATTTCTTCCCAAGGGGTAAGGAATAATTGGTGACTGGAGTTTGCGTCTGGAGTGATAATGCAAGGAGATATTCTGTCGAGGCAGGAATAAAGATCTCTCGGAGGTTGGTTTATGCGGAAAGAGGTTTTTTTCAGCTTGGTCCTTGCGTTCGGGCTTTCGACCTACGCTTTGACGGCGTCGTCGGCAGATGTTTCCGAATTGATCGAAAGAGCAAAGAAGGGGGAAGCCGACGCGCAGTTTGGCCTGGCCGAAATCTACCGGAACGGCGACGGACTCCCGAAAAGCAACACGGAGGCGGCACAGTGGTACCGCAAGGCCGCGGAGCAGGGCATTGCGGAGGCCCAGTCCACCCTCGGGCATATGTACCGGGAGGGTGAGGGTGTCCGGAAAAATAGCGCCGAGGCGGTGAAATGGTATCGGCAGGCAGCCGAGAAGGGGGACGCGGAGGCCCAGTCCACCCTCGGGCATATGTACCGGGAGGGTGAGGGTGTCCGGAAAAATAGCGCCGAGGCCGCGAAATGGTATCGGCAGGCAGCCGAGAACGGGGATCCGGATGCCCAAGTAAGGCTCGGAAGGATGTATCGGGCGGGCGAGGGCGTTACGAAGAATCCCGCCGAGGCTGCGAAATGGTACCGCAATGCCGCGGAGCAGGATGTCGTGGAGGCGCAGACGGATCTCGGGTTGATGTACGCCAACGGGCAAGGTGTTAAAAGGGATTACGTCGAGGCAGTGAAATGGTATCGAAAGGCCGCGGAGCAGGGAGACGCAAAAGCGCAGTATGCCCTGGGAGTGATGTACCACAATGGGTTCGGTGTGAAGAGGGACGCAAAGGAGTCGAAGAAGTGGTTCCGCAATGCCGCAGAACAGGGGTATTTCGGGAAAACCCGGTAGCGCTTGTCCGCCGGCAAAGGTATGCAGGCCACTCGTTCCCGGTTGCCGTGGAGCACAGGCTTGGTAATATCCCCCCCGCGCCTGGCCGGGAAAAGGGGACGTATCCCCTTGTCAGGCGATAGCCAGTTTCCTCTCGCGGTGTGACTGGCGGTAATTTTCCACGTCATCCACATGGAAGAGGAGCGTGTTCTCCAGCCAGATTCCGGGGAGTTCCCGGCTCACCGCCAGGGTCTGGACGTGCAGCCTCGAAAGGCTTAACATTTTCGCCACGTCGCCTGCGGACAGCAGCCGTGATTTTCCAAGGTCCCGTTCGCCGTCCTGTTGCATGTCCTCATGCCCTCCTAGAATTTTACCCACATGTTATCGGCCTGGATCTGAAGCGAGTCCCCCGGGGAAGATACGAAGGTCTTCTTCGCGATCCGCAGGAGCCCGACGAGGTTGCTCCCACGCTCCCCTTTCCGTCTCTCCAGGACCGTCCCTACGGGGACTATCGTATTGTTCTCCCGGTTCACCACGCGGTACACGGTGAGGCTTTTCATGGCTATCCCTCCCATGCGGTCAGACAGCCTTTTCACTGCGTGCGTCCACTTCGGACCGTTTTCCTCGTGGGGAGAGAAGGCCGGGTATGCGCCGTCCTTCTCTCCCCTATTGCCACCTCCCGGGGATGCGAGTGGCCGTCTCGAATCCCCAAGTGCATCTCCCAGGCCAGAGTCGAAGCATGACCTGAGAAGATTTGGTGCATCTCCTTTCCCATAGTCTGGTAGCAATATCAATGCCAAAATAAACAATGTTATAAATGCCTATATAGCCAAGGATTTATAGGGGAAGGCTCTGTCTTCCTGTGGAAATCCGGGCAATACATTTAAGAAAAACTTGCCCATGTTCGGACAAGAAGTTCTTATTGATATTGAGATGCAATTATTTTTGGTATCGCCTTATTCTGCTCGAAAACACGGTTTCCTGCGAGCGCAACCAGGTTTTCGGCGGCATCGTCTGCCGCGGCGAATGCCAGGTCGGTATCCAATATCGAGTAGTAGCCCTCCGCAGCAACGTAGTGGGCCCGGTACAGTTCCCTCTTTGCGAGGGTTACTTCCCGGGGGGCGTGCAAGAAGACGCCCAGCTTTTCGGCCCGAATGATCTTCGCCGCGATCTCCATGCCGCGAATGTCGAAATCCCTGTATTTTCTCCATTGGTCTACGAGCAACGTTCGGATATGCAAGGCTGCCATCCGGACGTATCGAGGGAGTACCGGGTTCGTTCGTTCCCGGCCCGTTTTCGCCTTGTAGTCAAGCGAGGCGCGGAAGAGGAGGGTGGGGATGTTTCCCTCGTCCTCCCCGGGAATCCGTTCCCAACCGGAGGGCACCCCGTGGGGGAACGGGGAAACTTCCTTGAGACGGATGTCGGCATCCGCCTGTTTTCCTCCCGTGGGGGTTCGGGGATCCTTCGTGTCGGAAGGAGGGGATTTCTCCTCGCAATCATGGTTCACGAGGAACATCTTCCATGTCGCTGCGACCGTTATCCACCGGGGAGGCACAGGATCGGGCGAAAAAGGGGAAGTCCCGCTCGCTACGGCGCAGACCGATTCGGCGAACTCCCGGGAATGAACGTAGGAAAGACCTTTCGACCGGAAAAGTTCCGTGTGGGCGATATCCGGACCGATGAAGGGGCGAAAGAAGGGGGTGAAAGGCGTGCCGTTCCGATGCGGGATTTCCCGTTCCTGTTCCCCTACCGTTCTCCCGGAGGTGAGGTTTCCCTTCGTGGGCAGGGGGATTCCGATCAATGTGATCGACAGCGCAAAAGAGACAAGCACCCGACAGGAAGGCCTCATCGCTTCTTTCCTCCCTTCTTCCCGGTGATATGGTTTCCCCGGGAAATGCATGCGCGGTGCAGAACGGGATCCAATTTGGGAGCAATATCCGGGCCGCAAAAAAATCATTGAGATTCAATGTCTTGGGGCGGATGGAGGGGAAATGGTTTTCAATATTGCAATATTGGACAGGACAAAATTACACCTTTTTCAATCCCTTCCCTGCATAGCGTATCCCTCCCGCTCCGATGATGCAGTCGTATCCAGAGCGATTATTTCCTTGGCCCACAGTTTGAATCTCAAGATCGTTGCCGAAGGCGTGGAGACGGAACGGCAAATCCAAGTCTTGAAAGAGCGAGGTTGCGACGTGATTCAGGGATACTTGTTGAGCCAGCCTTTGCCGGCGGAAGAGGCAACAAAGCTGCTGACAAAAGAAAAGGACGGGACGTTTCTTGGGTCACAGTTCTTCCGATAAACAGGATCGTGCAGAGAATTTTTCCGGAAAAGATATGCCCTTTGAACCGGAGACCTGTCAGGGAGGCGGAATATCCATGCGTTCGCACGGAGGGGTGGGGGATCCTCTCGGTTCCGCCGGGGCGGAAACCCCGATAATGTGTCGGCCCCGTTCGGATGATATCGATTTCCGACCGCTTGTCGCTTTTCCTATCCGATAGACTTCCGGTTGTCGGGAACGGGGTTGCTCCCGCCTTCCGGATACGGTTTACTCCCGGGGAACCAGAATAATCTCGATTCGCCGGTTCATCGCCTTTCCTTCCGGCGTGTCGTTTTCGGCAATGGGTTTATACTCCCCGTAGGCCTCGGCGGAGAGAATCGCGGGATCGATCCCCTGCTCCTGAAGGAATCTTGTGACATTGATGGCGCGCGCGGAGGAAAGCTCCCAGTTGGACGGGTATTTTTTCGCAAGGGCCCCGGTGATCGGGACGTTGTCCGTATGCCCTTCGATCCGGATCGCCTTGTCCGTTTCCTCCTTGAGAATGGATATGACCTTTTGCAGAACCTCCAGCCCTTCCTTTTTCACCTCCGCCTTGCCGGTATCGAACAGAATGGCGTCCACCATGTTGACCGTCAACTTCCCCTTCAATTCGGAAATGGTGACCTGGCCCTGCGAAATTTCCTTTTTCATTTTCTCCAGAAGGCTCTCATACGTTGTGCTGACCTCCTGGACCTTCTCCTCTTTGGCTTTTTGCAGGGCGACGATATCCTGCTTCAGCTTTCTGTTCTCTGTTTCCAGGACGGCGATCTTTCCGCGGAGCTCCACGATCGTCTGCGAAAGGGAATCCGATTTCGCCTTCAGGACGCCTTCGAGTTCCTTGTTGTCCGCCGCCAGCCTGTCTCTCTCTCCGGTCATCGCCGACAGGTCGCCTGTCAGCGTTTCGATCGTTGCGTTAAGCTTCTTGTTCTCGTCTTGGAGCTCCCGGTGCTTCTCCTGGAGCATCGTCAATTGCTGACGAAGGTCGTCGGCTTCCACCACTTTCTTCATGTAGGTGCTTTCGAACCGCGTACACGCGCCCGTCCCCAGCGCCATGGCTGCAACGGCCATCAAAAACAGCATTCGTTTCCGCATCGCGTGCCTCCTTCTTGTAATCACCCGGCGGTTGCCGGAACGGGACCACACGGTCGCCAGGGGTCGGTCCGATTTGGCTACGCCCATTATGGCGAGGCTCGGGAAAACTCGCAAGGGCAAGGGATAAAGGGGCGGGGATGCCTTCCTCACCAACGAAACACGCGGTACCATGAAACCGTGATCCGCATAA
>JBFFNJ010000161.1:0-5105 GCA_041563215.1 Candidatus Deferrimicrobia bacterium
ACCTCAAAGAATCGATCGACGCCGGCACCTTCCGCTCCGACCTCTTCTACCGCCTGAACGTGGTGCCGATTCACATACCGCCGCTGAAAGAAAGAAGGGAGGACATTTTCCCCCAGACAGAGTACTTTCTCAAGAAATATTCCACCCGGTACCGCAGGGAGAATCTTACCCTCTCGCCCGAGGTGACCGACGCGTTCAGCAATTATGACTGGCCCGGAAATACGCGGGAGCTCGAAAACGCGATAGAGCGGATGGTCCTCATGAGTGAGAGCGAGGTTATCGGCGCCGAGGAGATACCCGAGGAGATCGCCGGGCTCATGGAACCGCCGGCGGAAAGCTCTTTCAAGGGCAGGGTCGAGGGCATCTCCCGCGCGGCAGAACGGCAGATGATCCTCGAGGCACTGGCGGCTACCGGACAGAACCGGACAAAAGCGGCCGAGCTCCTCGGCATCAGCCGGCGCACCCTCCAGAAAAAGATAAAAGAGTACGGGCTGTAAGGATCGGAGGCGCGCAGCCCCTTTCCCACCCTCTCCCGGGAGGATGCGCACGCCTCTTCCCACCCGCCTTCACAGCCAAACAGCATCCTTCCCTGAAACCATAATATTTTCAACCGGTTTCCCCCTCAAGACGTTCCATTTCCCCCGTGGCACGCCTCTTGATCTATCTACCGGTAACGATGAACGGCCGGGAAAAAAAAGAGGACATTGCAAGACGCAACGGAGCACGGAAAGGCCGTTGTCAAACAGGTGAAATCAGAAGAAAGGAGGGAAACATGAAACGGTTCAGGGTGAGAACGAAAGGAATGTTTCTGGGAATTACGATCGTCGCTTTTATTGCCTGCCAGGCGCAGAACGTATTTGCCTGGGGGGCAGCGACCCACGCCTACGTGGCAGACAGGGTGAGCGAAAAAAATGGGATTTTCCGGGCCAACGAGATCTACGGAAGCAACGGGCCCGACATCTTCAACAACCTCTTCATGAACCCGGATTACGTGGCCTATTTCGGGTATGTAACGCACTACGAACCGGGAGAAGTCTGGAACGAGGCAAAGTCAAAGCCCGCGAAAGCCCTCGCCCGGGGTTTTTACGGGCACAACGAGTTTGCAGGGGGCGATTCCACGGCCCACAACGGGGGGTACGTTATCGAGAAAGCCGCCGTGCTGGCGGCAATCCTTCAGAGCATCCCCGATTTTAACGCCCTTGGGATCGATAGCGGTGCGGTCCTGGACGTGGCCCACTTCCTGGTCGAGTACGGTATCGACCTTCTCGTGGTGCAGTATTTAGACCCCGAAATCGGGCAAAAGATAATGGAATCGGCTATGCGGCGCAACCCGCAGCTTCCCACCCTTCTCGTTCGGGCCTATGCGAAGGGGTTTTCAGAGAGTAGCGGCACCGGGTATCACGCTGTGTCCAGGTTCATCAAGCAGGCCGAAAAGGAGTTCAGGAAGAGCCAGGTGTACTACGGGTACGCGCTCACGCAGGACCTTTCCGTTGCGGCAGGCCTGATTTCCGAGCAGATAGCCGAAGTGGCCGAGGTCTACCTCGCGGCGAGCGGAAATGCCCTCCCCGAAGGGATCGATATAACGCCGCTCATCGCGTTTGCGCTGGACCAGTCCATGGCGCTTTGCTCGGCCGACTTTGCCGACGCGATAGAAAACACCGTGGAAACCGTCGAGGACCACCTTGCCACAGAGGGCATCGATTATTGAGCCGCCGGGGGGGACAGTCCCCCCCCTTTTTTCTCCCCCACGGGGGGAGAGGCCAGATGCAGTAACGAAAGGAGGCCGGCAGGATGAAAATCAAGCTCATCGCACCCCATGAGTCGGGGGAAACCCTGATCTCGAGCGCTGAAACGTTCAAGGTCCAGAAGCTTGCCCTTCCGCTCCTTGCGGCGCTCACACCGGAAGGCCACGAGGTAAAGCTCGTGGATGAGGCCTTCGCGCCCGATGACGTGAATGAAGAGGTAGACCTGGTGGGTATCACGGTGCTGACCGACCTCGTCCCGAGGGCATACCGCCTGGCCGATCGCTACCGCGCCCGCGGCGTCAGGGTCGTGCTCGGGGGCATGCATCCCTCTGTTCTGCCCCGCGAGGCCCTCAAACATGCAGACGCCGTCGTTGTGGGAGAGGGGGAGGAATCCTGGCCCCGCCTGGTAGAGGACACAGTGGCGGGAAGGCTGAAACGCATATACCGCTCGGAAAAGATGACGGATCTGAAAAAATTGCCCCGGCCGCGGCACGATCTCTATCCCGTCCCCGGCATAAAAGGTTACACTCCCGTTGCAACCACGGTGGAGGCATCACGGGGATGCGTGTTCCGGTGCGAGTTCTGCTCGATAAGCAGGGTCATGGGCCAGGGGCACAGGGTCCGCCCCCCGGCCGACGTGGCCGCGGAGATCGAATCGATAGAGTCCCCTCACCTTTTCTTCGTGGACGACTCGCTCGCCCTGAACCGGCCCGTGGCAAGGAAACTTTTCCAAGAGATCAGGCCCCTGAAAAAATTCTGGGTCGGCCAGGGCTCAGTATCGCTGGCCGAAGACACTGATCTGCTGCGCGCCATGAAGGAGTCGGGGTGCCTGGGGCTCCTGGTCGGGCTCGAGTCCGTCCAGATGGAAGCCCGGGACGAGATGCAAAAGTTTAACGGCCTCAGGATCAGCTTCAAAGAGGCGATGCAAAGGTTCCACGGAGAGGGAATCGGTATCCTGGGGGCATTCATTTTCGGCTTCGACCACGAAACCGGGGACGTCTTCGACCGGACCCTCGAGTTTTCGATGAAGCACCGCCTGGAAGGGGTGGAGCTCAGGATCCTCGTCCCCTTTCCCGGAACCCCGATCTATGCTCGGCTGCTCTCCGAGAAGCGGCTGTTCGCGCCCGAGTGGTGGCTCAACGGCTATTCCTCGGACATGCTGCTGTTCAAACCCAAGGGCATGACCCCCCGGGAACTCCTCGACGGATTTACCCGCGTAAACAGGCAGATCTACTCCTACGGTTCGATCGCCAGGCGCATCTTCGGCGTGAGCCCCTTCAAGCGGCGTGCAACGGGCTGCCGCCGCGTTGCGGGATTCAACCTTGCCACCCCGAAGCGCTATTTCAAGAGCCTTGACGCCGAACAACCATTCGCCGGGGTGGCTGAAGGCAATTATCGGTGAACAGGAAAAAGGTGAACTGGATAAGATCATGATTGTGAAAGGAAAATCGACTTACCGGGAACGCGAAGCGACGCCTGACTTTCAAGTGCCGTCATCGCCTGTGCTTGAGTTTTTCATCGAAAAACACCAGGGCATTCGCCAAAATTTTCTTGAATATCTCCTCCTCTTCGGCGGACAGCCCGAGGGATTCGGCGATGGTACCGTAGAGATTGGATTTTGCCCTCCTGATCTCTTCGACCACCCTTTTGCCTTCATCGGTCAGGCTCACCGTGGTGACCCGCTGGTTTTCGGGGAGTATCGTCTTGTTCACGAGTTTATCGTCCTTCCACAGCTTCGTTATCGTCGTCGAGATCGTGCTGCCGCTCACGGTGGGGCAGAGTGCGGCTATTTCCGATACGCTCATGTTATCTCTTATGCCCAGGAGCTCGAGAATGAGCATTTCACGATCCGACAAATGCCCCATATCATTTTCAGAACCCGACATCATCCTGAACAGCCTGACCCTGAGGGCCATCTCATAGATCAGCATCTCCATGCTCTCGTTCATGATTCACCCCGTTTATTACCCCTACAACAGAATATTTTTATTTCCAAATATATAATAAATCAATATTTTTGGAATGTCAATGTAATTGGAATTCGGAACTATAAAAATTATATTTTATTTGAATTTTATATAGTTCTAATTATCAATATATTGACTATAGAAATGTTTTATGTTAAAAATAAATTAAATGTAAAGCGATTTTCCTCTTATCGTCGCTCGGAACGGTTCGAAGTAAACGCCGGGACGAAGGAGATCGGAGATGATGGCGAAAAGCAAGAAAATCCCAGCCGGGAGATGCTTCCTTCAACACACGTGCAACGCTCTCCACGTCTATTCTCTCCTCTGCAGGCTTAGAGTGAAACGGAGCCTTGCATTCACGCTTGCAAAGGAGTGGGAACGGCTCTTTCACGGCCTCATCTACCTGTAGCCCTGCCCCCGCTCTCCGGTGAGGGGAAAGCCGGCGGCACGGGAAACAGGGCGGAAGATGGTGGCCTGCACCGCTTTTTCAGGGAGGTGACTATGGGCGATGCCGCTGAAAAAAGGTCTGATTACATTTCAATCATTTTTATGAAAAGGAGGCATCACATGTTTACCGATCACCGAATAGTATGCTCGCTGCTTCTCACCGCATTGCTGGCAACGGGCGTGACATCTGCGGGCTGTATGAGCGCCGCCCGCCACGGGGAAGGCCTTCCCGGGGCGAAGGAGCGGGAGATGACCGTGGGGATCGTGCAGAGGGAGATCCACGTGGGAATGTCCCAGCCCGACGTCGCGGAAGCCCTCGGTTCCCCCAACATCGTGACCAGGGACAGCGACGGCAGGGAAGCCTGGATCTTCGACAAGATCGCATCGACCGCCGCCTACTCGAAGAGCGCGGGATACGGGACCGTTCTTTTGATCGGGATTTTCGGGGACGTGGCAGCCGGCGCCGCGCCGGGATACTCGCGCGAGGCCGGGGCAGCCGAGACCACACAGAAGACGCTGACCGTGGTCATCAAGTTCGATGAGCGAAGCCTGGTCGAGTCGTTCTCCTACCACGCGAGCAAGTTTTAGCGAGGGAGGTGTGCCATGATCAGAAACCGCACATACGCTGCCGCCATGGTCCTTCTGCTCTCCCTCTTCTTTTCCTCCGGCTGCGCCACGACGCCGAAAACAGAGAGGACCCAGCTCCAGATCCGCCAGTTCCAGACGCGCATCTTCGACGAGGAGGACACGAAGATGGTCCTCAAGGCGATCGTCAACGTCCTCCAGGACGAGGGTTTCATCATCAGGGAGGCAAGCAGCGATCTGGGGATTCTGCACGCCGTGAAAGAGGTGGATGAATCGAGTCTGGGCGGGATCTTTCTCGCCACGCTCTTCGGCGGGAAGGATGCAAGATGGAATGCCAACTCTGTCATGGAGTGCACGGCGA
>JBFFNJ010000162.1:0-5095 GCA_041563215.1 Candidatus Deferrimicrobia bacterium
CATTATAATTTATAATATATTAGAATATATTTGTTTTATTAGATAAAACTTTTTAGCTGTCAAAACCTTTTACCTGCTAAAACGGTGTTATGATTTTCGGGCAACGGTCCCGGAAAAATCGCGAAATCGAGGGGGTGATACATGAGATTACCCGAAGAGAGGTGTCCACAAAGTATGACAGGCAAGGGAATTTAACTCAGTTATCAAGGGGGATTAAACATGGCAAGAGAAAAGAAAGAGATTGAGATCAAATCCCGCGCTGAAACCCTTGAAATCATGTCTCCCGATGTGCGACCCTGGCCGGTCACTCCGCCTCCTTCCCCTGAAGAAGTGATGAAAAACGTTTACGCGAAGAGGAAAGCGGAAGAGTTCGGCCAGTATTGCGAGGACAATCTCCGGATGGAGTACAATTTCGCAAAGCCTGAAGCCCTCCAGGGACTGGTTGTTCTCGAGGTTGGCCTCTGGCGGCTGAGCCACGCCTTTGCTGCCTCTCTCCTCTCCGAACTCGGTGCGGAGACGATCAAGGTAGAGCCACCCGATGGGGATCCCCTCAGAAAATTGACACCCTTTGGAAGGGAAGAGTACATGCTGAAGGACTCCGAAACGGGTGAGCCCTGCGGACTCGAGTTCATCTCCGAGATGAGGAACAAGTACTCCATAACCCTCAACTTCGAGACGGAAGAGGGCAGGAGGCTCTACAAAGGGCTCGTGGCGAACGCCGACGTAGTGATCGAGGGGTATCCCCCCGGCTACACGGATGAGCTCGGCATCGGGTACCGGCAGCTCAAAGAGATCAACCCGAAGCTCATCTATTGCTGGACAGGCGAGGTGGGACAGTGGGGCCCAATGAAGGACAAGGTTTCCAAGTTCGGACAGTGGATGCTCGACCCCTTCGGGCTGGTTGCAGACTCCTGGGTCCACAACACCGGCTATCCACCGGACCTCCTGCCCAGAGGCAAGGGAGGCGATCCCACGAGATCGGGAGTGTGGCTTGCCGACTACGTGTGCGGCGAGCAGGCGGCAGTAAACATCCTTGCAGCCCTCTACTGGAGGGAAGAGTTCAGCGGAGAGGGCCAGTTCATCGAGACCACCTCGGCAGAGGCGATGATGGACATCCTCGACTTCGACATCACCTGGTACGGTTTCAACGCGAGCATAAAGTCGAGGACGGGGTCATGGGATCCAAACCTCAACCAGTACGCGTGGAACCCCTGTAAAGACGGGTATATGATGATCGGTGGCCAGTCAGACAGGCTCTGGTACCGGATCGGGATGTGCATCGAGAGGGACCTTCCTCAGTTCGGCAGGCTCATCGGCGAAGATCCCCGCCTTAAGGAGATGGGCGCGAGAAACGCCCTCGAGGCCCTGACCAAGACCTACACCGTCACATCCATGTGGCTCAGGGACATCAACAGGATCGAGGCGGAAGAGAAGCTCATGGAGTACGATATCGCCGCAGGACCTCTCCTCTACCTCGACGAGGTGGCGGAGTTCCCCCACTTCAAGTATCGCCCCTGGGTCTACACCATAGATGATGAGCACTACGGGGAGCTGATGTACGCGTATCCGCCACAGGGATTCCAGATGATGACCCCTGCCAGGGTGAAATGGCTGGGCAGGCCGCTGGGCAAAGACAACGGGGAGATATTCAAGAAGTACTTAGGCCTAGGGCCAATGACAATTCGAAAACTCAAAGCACAGGGGGTGGTGTGATGGAAAAAATCAGAATAGAAGATCTTCCCGGACCCAAGACCAAGGAAGAGCTTGAGGCGGAGAAGGCCCCCTTCGAGGAGTACTGCAGAGGCATTTTCGACGTGGGCAATGAGTTCGTGAAGCCGTCGGCCCTTAAGGGTGTCAGGTGGTTGAGCTGCACCATGTACATCTTCACTCCCCACTCCGTCGCCAACTTGGCCGAGCTCGGAGCCGAGGTTATCAAGATAGAGATGCCCAGGATGGGAGACCCCATGCGCCACACATCTCCCTTCAATGAAGCCTACGTGTTCCCTCTCCACGACACCAGACCCAGGACGGGGATGGGGCTCGGATGCGCCAACGCCAACGTGAACAAGTACACCATATCCCTGGACTACCACCTCGATGAGATGAAGGAGGCCTTCTATAACCTCGTGAAGATTTCAGACGGGCTCACCGAGTGCTACCGTCCCGGCACCTTCGACCGGTGGAAGCAGAGCTACCGTTACCTCCAGGAGATAAACCCCCGGTTCATCTACGTGTGGGGCGGCGGCTTCGGGTACGGCCCCAAGGTTTTCGGCGGATCCTACGACATCCTGGGGCAGTCCCACGCAGGACTCGCCTCCATAACCGGCTTCCACGAGGACTTCGGCGGGCACACCACCAAGGCAACCAACTGGTGCATAGACTGGTACTCGGGGACCCAGATCACGGTTGCCGTTCTCGCGGCCCTCCACTGGAGGAGAAAGACGGGACTCGGCACGTTTATCGAGTTCTCCCAGGTCCAGGCGGCAACCAGGTGCTGCGGTTACGGGGTTCCTCTCTACGGCAGATTCGGTATAGTCCGTCAGAGATGGGGGAACATGGACACCCAGCTCTGTGTCCACGGCATCATCATATGCGGTAAATCCGATTATCCCGACGCGAAGAACCCGCAGCTCGCTGATGAAGCGAGGTACGTAATGATCAGCGCCTTCCAGGATGCGGACTTCAAGGAGCTGTGCAGGGTGATCAAGCGAAACGACCTCTTCGAGAAGTACAAAAACCACAAGGAGAGGGTCGAGGCCGAACCCCAGGTGGAGATATACGCCGAGATCGAGAAGTGGGCTGCAGACAAGAGCAGGTCAGAGGTGGTCAGGATACTCGAAGATGCGGGTCTGCTGGTAATGCCCGTTTTGAACGATGAGGAAGTCTACCAGTCCGAGCACTACCACGACCGGGGTACGGTTCGGTGGCTCGATGACCCCCTCTACGGAGACATGGTAGCCCACAGCTCATACAGCTGCGGATTGATGTCCAAGACCCCCAGGAGGAAGCTGTGGGAGATGAGGCCCGTGGGAGCCGACAACACGAAGGTGTATCACGAGCTGCTTGGGTATCCCATGAGTACCATCGAGGAGTGGTACAACAAGGGGTACGTATAAAACCTATCTAAGCGGGAGGATATGATATGTGTGACATCATATGGTGCAAAAAGTGTGATACCGTCAATTACCTGGACCCCTATAACTTCTGGAACTGGGAAGGGACGATCAACTGCGCCGGGTGTCAGCTGGTGTATTACATCCACATGATCCAGGGTCACATGTTCAAGGGCCCTGATGAGAAACCGGGAGAAAAACCCGACATTGCCCCCCTGTATGCCGACAAACCCCTCGAAGGGTACGAGCGGTTCCTTCCGGGTATCGAGGGGAGGACCCGGCCTTTCAGGTGCCTGCCGAGGGAGATCTACCTGGGAAAGGCGGACCAGAGAAAGTACAGCGTGAGGGGAAGACCCCTCAGGGGATGGTCGCCCCAGCCCCCGTCGACGGGTAGATTCGGGTCATGCGGTTTCTACTGGGACATCGAGAAACTGTCGCCCGAGTTATGGGAAGAGTACCAGGAAAAGGTGAAGAAGGGAGAAGTGAAGGACTGGTAAAAAGCAAAGGAGGTAGCCACGTTATGGCGGAGAAAGGATTGTCACCTAAAGAGTTTTTAGATACCGTCCTCGTGCCGGAGAAAGAATCCGACCACATATGCTGGAAGTGTGACTTTTTTAAACCGGTCCTGAAAGACTCCGGCTTCCCACCGGCGGATATCATCGGATGGTGTAAAAAAATCCACTGGCCACACTACTGGTGCGTTCCCGAAGACCAGGTAATCAAGAAGTGTTACGCCTATGCCAAAAAGTAATGCATTGGATGACGTAAAAAAAATAATACTTGCTTGGAAAAATAGTTACCTCAAGCTGGCCAGAGAATCAGGGGGAGGTGAGGTACTAGCAAAGGATTTCGAAGGTGAAATCGACGAATTCGCCTTCCCCTACATCATGACGATGTACAAGAGCGAAGTAATCAGCGAGGACGAAATGAAGGAATTCATGGATTTCTGCCACACCCAGATCATGGATTTTAAAAAATTGGCAGGAGAGGAGGATAAAAATGCCTGAGAAATGCCGTGTAGGTGTATGTGGATTCGATCCCATGCTCGTCCGGGGATACGTGAAGACCGGCTACAGGGCCCTGTGGTGGTATCTCCCCGATGAACTGTACGAGGACTTCAAACCTGCTCCGGGGGATAAGATCAAGGGAAAGCTGCTCGCCGTGTACAACTACAACGGCGAGAAGACATTCGAACCGAAAGAGCCGTTCGAGTGGGAAACATCTAAAGAGTCGGGCCTGGCAGTGGTGATACCCGGTGATGCGATCACGAAGTTTGAGCTCACGGAGTTCCACTTCATCGAGCTGGTTATCGAGAAAGTCGACAAAAAAGACGTGTATCCTGGAGAGGAAAAACAGCGTAAGTTCTGGCCCGAGAAAGCTATGAAACTCGACTTCCACCTTGATTACATGGCTCCGTAAAACGAAGGCTCCCTCTCCCCCTCAGGGATGGAATACTATTGCCTTTTTCACGATAAGCCATTCTACCCCTCCAGAGTATAATGGCAGGGCAAATTGTTATTCCGATGAACCGCAAAGGGGGAGAGGGATTTGTTTGCTGGGCCGCGAGGCCGTCAAACTCGACGAAAAGGTGATAGGAAATGGAAAAGGAAATGAAAAACAATCGACAGGATAACGAAGCCTGGAAATCGCTCGCGCAGGTTTTTGAAGCCAAAAACATGTTTTTCGAAAAAACGCTCTTTATGGAAGGATACGATATCTCTTCCAATATATTTGCGATCACCGGCGATTATATAACCCTCATCGATCCCGGTAACGACTATACGGCGTTCATGGCTCTATTCGCCCGTGGATTCAAACCGACAGACATCAAAAAGATCGTATTCACCCACGGCCACTTCGAACACGTGATGGGGATCTTCGAACTATTTGGTTACCCGAGCATAGTTAAAAATGGTGAAATTGAGATCATTTTCCATGAAACCGGTCCCGCCAGTTTCAGGGAAGCGGCTGGCGAATATAAA
>JBFFNJ010000163.1:0-5094 GCA_041563215.1 Candidatus Deferrimicrobia bacterium
CACGTACCGCCCCTCTTCCCCCTTTACCTCCAGAGCTCCGAGAACACGGATCGCCACTTTTTCACCCGGCTTGACGGCCACCTCGGTACCCGGCAGGATGAGGAGCTTCTCTCCCTCGGCTATGGTGAACGTCTTATCGAGCGCTACTTTCCCCTTCCACTCTATGACCTTTTCGCCCTTTTCTCCCGCCTCCCTTTGATCCGTCCCGGTCAGGCCGAAACTCGCGAGGAAAAGGGTAAGGCCGGCAAAAACGAACACCCCGCATCTAACGAACTTCATGATTCCCCCCCTTTGCTGCCTGCATGCTCAACAGTTGAGGAAAATGCATTTCACATCGCCTGCCATATCGGAATGTCCCGGGAAATGAACATGTGAAGAAAAAAAACGGGTAAAGGCTCTCTCCCGCCGAGCGCATCGGCTACTCGCCTTCTGCGATGAGATACGCGCGCCCCGGGGTCAGACCTGCCTTCACGACACTCTTCCCCGAGGGAAAGCGGACTTCCACGTCGTAGGAGCCGGCAGGGTCCACACCGAAGTGAACCTCCCTCGGCGGCTGGGAGCAGAAACCGTTGGAGGAGATGACCTCGCTGTATCCGAGCAGATTGCGGGTACCCGCGGCAAAGAGATATACCTTCGCGCCGATGGCGTCCCTCGATGTCTTGAAACCGGGCGATGCCTTGGCGTACGAGGTCCCGGAACACTCCACCTTGATCCAGCCATTGTCGTTCTGGTCGTTGCGAAAGAGGCGGTTCGCCATTTCCCAGTTGATCACGTAGAGGTCGAGGTCGCCGTCGTTGTCGAAGTCGGCAAATGCGGCGCCCTTGGACCTCACCGTCTCCAGCATCATGAAGGGATAGCGGTTCACGACGTCGGTGAACGTCCCGTTCCCGTTGTTCCGGTAGAGCTGGTTGGAAAACTTGCAGTCCCCCTCGTAAAGATCCAGGTCACCGTCGTGGTCTATATCGCCAAAGGTCGGGCCCTTTCCCCACCCTTCGCTGCCCACGCCCGAATCCTTCGCCGTGTCTTTGAACCGGCCCGCCCCGTCGTTCAGGTAGAGGGTGTTGCTTCCGACGTAGTTCGAGACATACATATCCAGGTCCCCGTCGTTGTCCACGTCCCCGAATGCAGCCCCGAGGGACCAGTTTGCGTCGCCGGTACCTGAATCTTCGGTAGCGTCCCTGAAGGTGCCGTCGCCGTTGTTCACAAAGAGACGGTTTGGCTCTCCGGCCGGGTACCTGCCGTTGCTCACGTAGATATCGGGCCAGCCGTCGCCGTTTACGTCCGAAAAGGAGGCGCTCCAGCTCCACGACCGGTCACCCACTCCCGCCGTATCGGAGACATCGGTGAACTTTACTTCCTCTCCCCGGGAGTCGTTGCGGTAGAGAACGTTTTTCGCCCCCACGCCGTAATTCGCGCAGTATATGTCGAGCTTCCCGTCCCTGTTGTAGTCACCCATCGCCGCACCGTAGGTAAACTCGCGGCAGCCGACGCCGGCGGCCTCCGTTACGTCGACGAACTTCGGTTTGCCCGGCGTGCTGGCATTTATGAGGAGCCTGTTCGCTTCTATCTCGTACCTGCCTCCTTTCGCGAGGTAGAGGTCGGGTTTTCCGTCGTTGTTGACATCGCCGAAGACCGATCCCATGCAAAATCCCGCATCGGCCGCTCCCGCATCGGCCGTCACGTCGGCGAAGGTCCCGTCCCCCCTGTTCAGGTAGAGCCTGTTCTCCCCACCCTTGTTGGAGACGTACATATCGAGCAGGCCGTCACCGTCGACGTCGGCCCAGGCGATGCCCTTCCCCCTCCCCTTGTCTCCGGTCATCGACTCTTTCGTTATGTCGGTGAAAGGATCGGCCTGGGACTGGGTGGCGAAAAGGGGAAGCAGAAGTACACAGGTCAACACCCACACAAAACCACGTGCCCTGGTCATCACAGGTCTCCTTTGAGGATATTTTGCCCTTCTCCCGGTCAGCAGGGGTGAACTGCAGAGGAGCCGACGATTTTCGGCTTTACGTAGCGCATCTTTTTCATCTCATGCCTCCCTGTTCGGATAAGATGGAAGTATTCCCGTTACCAAGTCTTACGCTTTGTTATCCGATATGTTACAGGGGAAAAAGTGTTGAGTCAATCACGGGGAAAGAGGAAAACTGTGTGGTGAAGACCTGCTGCCGGTGAAAAAATTTCCGCCAGAGAAAAAAGCGACCAGGGCGGATGACAGCCGAACAAAGCACACCGGTCCTTTCCGGATTCACCAGGAGGTATTATCGGTAGCACCCGTATCTTTTTCTCCTGGAAAAAGTACTATAACTAAAGGGGAAGATAACAACATCGGTGCACTTTTGGACAGTCATCGGGAAGGGAAATCTCAGAAGAAAACAACTGTTTTTGACACCTCTCTCCCCCGATGGTATATAATACTTTAATTTGCGTGCGCGGAGATAAGAGATGAGCCCCAGAAAGATCACGGGAGTTTTGATCCTGGTGACTTTTCTCGCCCACGCCGGCCTTGCAGGCGCCTTCTTCGGGATCGGCAAAAGCGGTAATGTTGAAGTGGGATCGCCTACGCCCGAGTTTTCCGGAACCGACCTGGAAAAGAACCTGATCCAGTACTCGGCATACCGGGGAAACAGCGTCGTGCTGCTCGATTTCTGGTCGATATACTGCGCATCCTGCGTGGAGGAGATGCCCCATTTAATCGAAATTTACAACGACCTGAAAGACCAGGGGCTCGTGGTTTTGGGGATAAACCTCGACTCCTTCGGCACGCGCCGGGTCATGCGGTTTATCAACGGGCTTGAATACACGATCCCCTATCCCGTCATAATAGACAAAAAAAGAAACATCGCGATGGCTTTCAACGCGATGGTACTCCCCACGACGATCGTGATCGACGCAGGCGGGAAGATACGGATGTACCACGTGGGATACAAGAAGGGGGACGAAAAAGAAATTCGGAAGGTGATAGAGTCATCACTGCAGAAGCTCAAAAGAGCGGAGAAAACCAAATGAAGAAAAAACCCATCATACTTCTCCTGGTCCTGCTTGCCGCCTGCATGGCAATCATCACCTCCGGCGCACAGGAAAAAGAGGGTAGATATACGGAAATACCGACGATAAAGGGGATAGAGCCGCTGGAAAAAGGGGTACCTGCACCACCATTCACCATCGAAGATATCAATGGAAACAGCTTCACCATAGAATCCTACAGGGACAAGAATCCCGTGCTCCTTTTTTTCTGGAGTTTTTTCTGCGGCCCCTGCAGGGAGGAGATTCCCTTCATAAACGATATCACAAAAGAGTACAGGGACCGGGGTCTCGTCGTTGCGGGGGTGAACCTCGACGGGAAAGAGATGAAGAAAGCCATCTCGAAGTTCATGGAGCAGGAAGGGATTTCCTACATCGTTGCCTTCGACGAACTCCAGGGGGACTCATTCAGGGTGGCCGACCCGTTCGGCGTCGCGGGCACACCGTCGCTCTTCCTCATCGACAAAAAGGGCATCCTGGCCTTCAGCAAGGTAGGGGCCGTCGATCATGAAAAGCTGAAGGGCTTGATAGAAACAGTCCTGGAGTAGGCTTTAGCAAACAAATACTGTTGGCGGAGGGATTATGAGACTCTCAGTGATCGGAGTGGGGTACGTGGGCCTTGTGACGGGAGCATGCTTCGCCGAGATGGGCAACGAGGTAATCTGCTACGACATAGACAGGAAAAAGACGGAAAAGCTGAAAAAGGGAATTATCCCGATATACGAGCCGGGGCTCACGGAGCTCGTGGAGAAGAACTTCCGGCAGGGCAGGCTGTCCTTCACGACGGACATCATAAAGGCCGTTGAGGGGGGCTTTATCATTTTCATCGCCGTGGGAACGCCATCGGGGCGGAGGGGCGAGGCAAACCTGGAAGGGATATTTGACGCCGCAAGAGGCATCGCCCGAAACATGAATTCCTACAAGATTATCGTTACCAAGTCCACCGTGCCCGTGGGCACCACCGACAGGGTGGCCGAGATCATCGGGGAAAACATAGTCGACAGCGACATGGAGTTCGACGTGGTCAACAATCCCGAGTTCCTGAAGGAGGGCGCGGCCGTCGAAGACTTCATGTTCCCCGACAGGATCGTCATCGGCTGTTCGAGTTCACGGGTGGCGGAGGTCATGAAAGAGCTCTACGGGCCCTTCTCCCGGAGGGGGGAAAAAGTCACGGTGATGGACATCCGCTCCTCGGAGATGACGAAGTACGCGTCCAACGCGATGCTCGCCACGCGGATCTCTTTTATGAACGAGATCGCCAGGATCTGCGACGCCGTCGGGGCCGACGTTGAGAGCGTCAGGAAAGGCATCGGGAGCGACCCACGAATCGGGAACAAGTTCCTCTACCCGGGGATCGGGTTCGGCGGCTCCTGCTTCCCGAAGGACCTGCGCGCCCTCATATCGACGGCGAAAGGAAACCGGGTCAGGCCCCGCCTGCTCGACTCGGTGGTAAGAATCAACGATGACCAGCGCAAACGCTTCGCAGAGGAGGTAAAAAAGCACTTTTCCGGAAAGATCTCCGGCAGGACCTTCGCCGTGTGGGGAATCGCCTTCAAGCCGAACACCGACGACATCAGGGAGGCCCCCTCCATCGACGTGATCGAGTATCTTGTGAACGAAGGGGCAAAGGTGAAGGCCTTCGACCCCATAGCCATGAAAAATGCCCGGGAGCGGTTCAGGGGGAACAGCGCCGTCTCCTTCGGCAGGGGCAACTACGAAGTCTTGAAAAACGCCGACGCCCTGCTCATCTTCACCGAGTGGCCCCTGTTCAGGGAGCCCGACTTCGACAAGATAAAGAAGCTGATGAAGAAACCCCTCATCTTCGACGGGAGAAACCTCTACAACCCGGAGAGGATGAAGAGCTTCGGGATCGATTATTTCTGCGTGGGGAGAAACAGATAAAAGGGAAAAGCCCGTTAGTGCAGCTTCTGGTTTTTGGTTTAAACCGGAAACTGCAAACTGATTTTTTCTGCTCTTCGCTGTTCCGGGTTTTCATTCAGCATTCTTCATTCCGCATTACCATTTTTTTATTTAACGACCCTTCCCCTCCTCCACATCCTGAGCGCTTCGCTG
>JBFFNJ010000164.1:0-5067 GCA_041563215.1 Candidatus Deferrimicrobia bacterium
AGGACATGCCCCAGGATAACTCCAGGATTTCATCGCTGGAAAAAGAACTAGCCATCATCCGGCAAAACTTGGAAACATCGCAGGAGGGGTTGAGCGCATTCCGGAAAAAGCAGGAAACCGTGTCCCTCGACAAGCAAAAGCGCCGTATCAAGAACCGGCGGAATAAACTGGCCGCCTCTCTTCGGAGCACCGAGAAGTGGGCCGCAGCGCTTAAAAAGAAGCTATCAGCCCTCAAGGACCGAAAAAGAAATATCCCCGAAAATATATTGAGTTATGAGGGTGCAGAGGGTAACAGGGCCATCATCTCTACCCGGGCAAAACTTCTGGCCCTACGGCTCAGAGAGAAGGAAATGCTCACCACGCTGAAAAAGGACAGCCCGCCCGTTGTGAAGCTCCACCGTGAAATTGACGAGATGGAAAAAACCCTGGAAAACGAGGCAAAAGAATCAGGGGGCAAGGTGAGCGCCGAAAAAAATTCCGCTTACCTTGGACTGGCAAAGGAGATTTCCAGCACGGAAAACGAGTTGAAAGTCTTATCGAGCAGGGCAGGTTCATTTAAGAGGCAAATCGGCAGGCTCGACGTTGACCTGCGGAACCTGAACAGCCGGGAGGAGAACCTTCAGAGCCTTGTGGGAGAGGTTTCCAAGCAGAAAGCTATCCTCGACAAGCATGTGAAAAAACTTGAAGAAGCGAAGAAGGAATTCGAACGGGAGCGGGGAAAGAGGATTTCTGTCCAGGTGAAAGACAAAGCAACGGTCCCTTTTTTACCGGTTATACCGAATAAGAGGGGAACGCTTTTCCTCGCAATTTTGACAGGCGCATGCTGCGGTCTCATTTCTGTGTTCGTTTTCGCCCGTTTCGAAAAAAGTATTTTAACCCCTGAAAACGCGGAAGATCGTCTGGGACTTCCGGTCCTCACAATCATCTCCTACAAGGATTCGATTGGAGGATTCTGGTAAAAAAAAACGGCGAAGGTGAGAGTACCGGTGGATGAATATCGGAAAGAGGGAATGATGAACAGGAGCAATTGGGTCAAGTCCCGTGATCGTTCCACCGTCGAAGGGTCCCCTTTGACTGGAGGGAAATCATTCCATCCATTATCTCGAGCCTCCGCATCGGACAAAAAGACGGTGAAGCAAACAGGCGAGAAGAAAATAGTAATTGCATGTAAAGACGACGACGCCAGGGATACTCTTTCCTTGGCACTCAGGGAGCATGGATTTTCCACATACTCAACCGAAAGCAGTATAAACGCCCTTGAGATAACCCTCAGAAGCCTCCCCGATCTTTTGATCATCTGTTTCTCCCTCGATGTAATATCATCGGAAAAATTTGTGCAGATCATCAGGACAAACCCGAAAACGGTAAGCATACCCATCATCTGTCTTGACACCGGGAATCTCGATGCCTCCTCGGGTATCTCCGGTATAGACGCTTATCTCAAAGAGCCCGTATGCAGCGGCGAACTGATTCCCCGGGTGACCCGCATACTGGGACTTACTCCTGACGACGGGAAGGACATGGAATCGTTACCGACCGAGATTCCACCACCGAAAGAACAAACCGAAACTCCAGAGATGGAAATGGAATACGAAGCCGCCAGGGGAGAGGAAGCCCCTTCGATTGCAGAAGATTTTCTCAATTCCGCATACACCGATGGAAGAGAGCTCTTCGAAGGGTCGGCGCAGTTGGACCGGCTGGATGAAATAGGAGATGAGCCGATCCTTGAACCGGAAATCGAACCACAGGCCATCGATGAACGTAGGTCGGATGCCGGGATAAAGGAACCGGAAGAGGCTCCCGAATGGTCCCCGCCGGAAGACCAACCCCCGAGAAAGTTTGGTTTGGAGATGGAAAGAGAAATGACCGCCCTTTACCATACCATCGAGTCGTTGCTTCCGAATAACGATAGCAAAGTTATCCAGTTCACGGGATTAACAGCGGGTGACGGGGCATCGACGATTGCACGCCAGTTCGCCATGCTCTCGGCATTCAAGTTGCAAAAGACGGTGCTCTTGATGGATGCCGACTTTTCCCGGCCCTGCCAGCTTCAATTTTTCGACATGGTTCCTCCCTGCAGCATCGAGGATGTCATGAAAAACGGCAATTCTATGGAGAAGGCAATCTGTCAGCCATTGGATGCGCCTCTCTTCGTGACACAGGCTGCACGTGAATCCGCATCGGTTCGTCACACTTTTCATGAAAAGGAGCTCGAACAGGTGTTCGCATTATTGAAGGAACGATTCGAGCTGATCATCATCGATTCCTCCCCTGCCTCGGCTTCCCCGGAAAACCTGATTTTTTCAGGCAGTTCGGATGGAATAATCGTCGTCGTTGGTGCAGAAAACACACCCATGCGGCAGGCTGCCAAGGGAAAAGACAGTATCACGAAAGAGGGGGGGAATATCCTCGGGATAGTCTTCAACAAGAATCGGTCGGGATCGATTAACGGATCGTTTGTAGAATCGAGGTAGCAAAAGAAACGCGTCTTTTGTGCGGGAAATTTCTTGCCCATCTCAACGAATACGCTTTTTCCCACTGTTTATCAAGAAAACCTAACCGTTATTATTTACTTTCTACTGTTGATATGGTAGACTGGGCACACGAATAAGACGTGGTTCTTTTTCAAAAACTTATTTCTTTTCAGACTGTTATGAAACCACGGCGGGCTTGAAGCAATTGTTCTGTTATGTAATGTAATGTATATATATGCATTTAAATAGTTTGTTTTTCAGAGGAAGTTGATGGCATTTCCCTGCAGCAACAACGGAAATAGATGGCATGTAATTCACACAAAGGCACAGCGTGAGAAGAAGTTATACGATGATTGTGTGAGAATCGGCCTCATCACCTATCTCCCCCTCATAAAAAAAATATCACGTATGAGGAGAAGAACGATTGAAACGACGGTCCCCCTTTTCCCGGGGTATATATTCTGCTGTTTTGACTGGGTGCAAAGGAGAGAACTTTACACGACCGGACACGTTTCAAAGTTCATCGATGTAGTCGACCAGAAGGGACTAGTCAAGGATCTCATTGAGATAGACAAAGCGATCTCATGTGAAGCGTCCCTGGAGCCGTATTCCTATCTAAAGAGAGGGAAGAGGGTCAGGATAGTCGATGGCCCGTTTCAGGGAATCGAGGGAATCATATCACACCGTCGTGGGAAATACCGAATCGTGTTGAATGTGGCCCTCATAGAGATGGCCGCCGCCATCGAAGTGTACGCATCGCAGATCGAACCCATCGATATCCGCACGACGTCAGTAAGCAGATAGGCTTTTCAGAAAAGAGACGATTATCTTTTGATTCATCAAAACCACATTTTGGAGGGGTGAAAATGGGGGGCAATGTATCTTTCCACGGTGAGATCATGAAAAATGTTCGTGTCAATGAAGCAACAGGGAAAAAGGTGCAACGGGGCGAACGTCTCATTGCGATTGGGAGAGCTGCGGGGATCATCACCTGCTTTGTCGCCCTCTTTCTCATGAGCGCATGTGGTCCCATTGTTAAAAATCCGACTTCGATAGAGAATATGGAAGTTCAGCCTCTCCCAATTTCGGAACAGGAATACGTAATCCAGCCGGGGGACAAACTTGACATCAAGTTTTTCTACAACCCTGAGCTTAACGAGTCGTTGGCGGTACGTCCCGACGGTCGTATTTCGATGCAGCTGGCACATGAGGTCATGGTAGCCGGCAAAACGCCGGCGGAATTGACCAAGACACTCGAGTCCTATTACCAAAAGGTGCTGGAGAAACCCGAGATCACGGTAATCGTCCGCTCCTTCAGCCTCTACAAGGTTTACGTGGGCGGAGAAGTCAACAAGCCCGGCACAATAGTGCTCTCCAGCCCCATGACGGCTCTGCAGGCGATTTTTGCGGCCGGAGGCTTGAAAGACACGGCACTGATAAGCGAAGTAATCGTGATCCGGAGGAATTCGAAAAATCAAAATAAGCCCCTTGTCATCCCGGTGAACTTGAAAAAGGCGATAAACGGATCCGACCCGAGTCAGGACATCAGTCTCATGCCCGATGATGTGGTGTATGTTCCGTTCTGACGACAGCAACAAGGTATCGCCAGCAGTAAACTTGTGAACGCTGCGGGGAGAGATAATAGAGGAAACTTCACCGCCGGAACCCATCAATTACAGACCATAGCATTAAGGAGGCAATCATAGCCCGTAATGCGAGGCCTCGTCTCCGGTGATCACAGGCTCTGAACCATCAAATGTATCACAAGTGAGGAACCCCCGATGAAATATCAAACATTAAAACAGATACTGCTTGTTCTTTTCTTTTTCCTATCGATCAGTTTTGCAGGAGCATCCCTATCAGGCTGCGGAGGTTCAGGAAGTTCCTCTGACGGCACCGTCACTCCTCCCCCTCCTCCCCCTCCACCTCCTCCAACTACCCCGAGCGTTACGATCGCCTGGGACGCGCCTACCACAAACGAAGATGGAACACCTCTTACCGACCTTGCAGGAATCAGGGTTTACTACGGAACATCCTCCGGACAGTACGATGAGTCATTGGATGTTATCGGCTCCGATATCGTTACTATCGGCGACCTGATTCAAGGGGCCACTTACTACATAGCAATATCAGCATTTGATACTTCAGGATATGAAAGCGACCTCACCAACGAAATCTCTGTCGAAGCAGATTAAACGGACGTAATAAGAACGTGCCTTCATGGAGATATCCGGGAGACCACCCTTAAATTCCTTCCAGATCGACGAACCGGGTTATCGAGCAGTACCCGTTTCTGTTCGTCGACCTTATCGATCCCCTCTCTTCCCCCCGGGGGATCGTAATAACTCCCCAAAAGAATATTGTCTGAAGTTCCAGGGGGTTGCTGCAGCAACTCGAATGTGAACTCCCTTCCCCGGTAGCTGTTTTGCCTCCGGGACGCGGAGAGTGCGCAGAGGCAGGTGCCCCTTCCCCCATGTGCTTCACCACGAAGTAGGTCCCATCGGATGCAGTGTCAGCCTGCATGAAGGACGTGGTGAACCCGCCGGGAGTCCCCATCCGTTTCGTACCACGCTCCCGAACAGGAAATGCCACC
>JBFFNJ010000165.1:0-5024 GCA_041563215.1 Candidatus Deferrimicrobia bacterium
ACCGTTCCCCGCGAAGCGGTGCGCCTGATGGCGAAGAATCCGATACCCTTCGTGCCCCTGAGACTCTGGCACTGGATCTTTACAAAAGGGGCTGCGCGGCTTTGGGAGGACCGGGCGGCCGGGAATCGGGTGACCAGGGAACAGATGCTGGACCGTCCGTACGAGAAAGGGGGGTAAGGCCCTGTTTCCTGACCTTACCATCGAGACAGTTTCTGTTCTCTGGTTTGAGGTTCTCATTCCGCATTCCCCATTCCGACTTCCGCATTACCGCCCTTATAGTATGGCTGCTTTCTTTACTTTCGGCTGTTCGGATTATTCCCTGCGATTCCTATGCCTCGTAGGGGGCGTAATCCGTATACCCTTCTGGCCCGGGGGTGTACCACAGAGACATGTCATCCGCCGGGTTTAACAGCCAGCCTTTCCTGAACCGTTCGGGCAGGTCGGGGTTGGTGATGTACGGTCTGCCGAAGGCGATCATGTCCGCGTGGCCATCGCGGATCCTTTTTTCCGCTTCCTCCTGCGTATACCCGCAGTTCCCGATAATGGTTCCCTTGAACACGGGCCTGAATTCGGCGAGAGTCATCGGTTCCCCTTTCTTGTGAAACCCGAAGGCGAGGCCGTCCATGATATGGAGGTAACCGAGGCCGAGTTTCCCGATCTCACCGGCCACATAAAGGAACAGCTCCCGGAAATCATCGCATCCCATGTCGTTGAATACCCCGTTCGGCGAGATGCGTGCTCCCACCTGGTCGGCCTGCCATACCGTGAGCACCGCCTCCAGAACCTCCCGGAAAAACCGGAACCTATTCTCTATGGTGCCTCCATACTCGTCGTCCCGAAGGTTCGTCGTTGCATCGAGGAACTGATTGATGAGGTACCCGTTTGCGCCGTGGACCTCTACCCCGGAAAAGCCTGCGGCTTTCGCCTGTTCGGCAGCCCGGCGGTAGTCGCTCACCACGTCCGGTATCTCATCGACCGCAAGGGCCCGGGGCGTCTCATAGGGTTTTTTCCCCAGGGGGGTGCTGATCTGATCACCCTTTAGCTTCACGGCGGAAGCCGATACGGGGAGTTCACCATCGTGGAAATCGCTGTGAGAGGCCCTGCCGCAGTGCCACAGCTGGAGGAACATGGGGGTGCCGGTGGGTCGTAATTTTTCTGTGACCTTCCGCCAGCCTTCCACCATCTCGTCGGTGTAGATCCCCGGGGAGTCGATCCAGCCGTTTCCCTGCTTCGAGACCACTGTCGCTTCCGTGATCAGCAGCCCCGCAGAGGCCCGCTGGTGATAGTATTCGGCCATCAACTCGTTCGGCACCCGCCTGGCACCGGCGCGCCCTCTCGTCATGGGTGCCATGGCGATCCGGTTTTTCAACCGATAATTTCCCAGTGACAACGGTTCAAACAGATAACCCTTTTTCATCATTATTCCTCCGGAGTATGAATGTCCCCTCCATAGCCTTCTGGCCTGTTAGACGCTCATACGTGCGTGAAAGATGCTCCTCTCGGTAACGGGGGCTGAAATGATTCCCACAGCTGGCGTTTTCGTGCCCCGCCTGATGTGTTTTTCTAACAATAGGGTTTTTATTTGGAAATTATCAGTCTGATTTCTTTGTTCCCGGATCTTCGGCCCTTCGAACGATCGATCTGCATATGGGATTATCCAGGAGCAGGGCAGTGCGGATCGCATCGTCCATTTCGCGGTTTTCCCTGCCGGCCATGAAGAGTATGAAATCGAACAGGATACGGAGTTTACCGGAGCCCGTATCGTGCATCTTCAGAAATGTCGTGTTTCCCTGTGTGCCGTCCCGGTTCGTGTGAAAGAAGAGTACCTGCCGGTAACGATTCCGAAGCTCCCGATAGAGACTTCCGAGGTTCGGGCTCGTCACCGCGTCCACGTAGGTCTTTCCCTCTTTTCGGAGCGGGGCATAGAGCTTGTTTACGGCCGGAACGCACCGTATCACATCACCCACGGACCAGTTCGAAAAAGGGCTGTCCCGCCTGATCTCGCACAGCTCTCCGTCTTCCAGGCAGTAGGCCCAGAAGGAGACGTTCTCGGGCAGCTCCGAGACCGGCACCTGCAAAAAAGCCGGGTTGACCCCATAGGCCAGGGCCTCTTCGGTGATGTCGTTGTCGAAGACGTGGGACGAGCCGATGAGCTTCTGGAGCATCAAATGGCAGCCCCGGGCCCAGCCGGCGAGGTTGTGCCGTTTTTTCATGTCCCTGGTGAAGCTCTCGATCTTGGCGCGGCTCAGGGAGAGCATATCGAGGTGCCACGCGATGGTGTAGAGCACGCCGTAAGAGCTGGCGCTCACGGAGTGGACCGATTGGAACTCCCGCACTCTTTGCGGGCCGAGAAGCGAGAGGGCAACAAGATGGGACCCTATCCCTAATCCCGGCCCGTCGATGATCAGGGCGCACTCGGAGAGGTCCGTCCCCTCGAGAAACTCCCCCAACCGGGCCCTCAGCCGTTCCACCTGCACGTCGGGGAACCCCTGTCTCTGGAGCAACTTCGGTATGCTCCCGACCCTTTTCAGTAGCCCATCTTTGCTTCGCATGACATCACACCTCGGAATACGAGCTCTTTACGTACCTTGCCGCAGCTCGTTCCTGCTATCGGTGCAGTGTTAAAACATTGTATCAGAAAAAGGGGAAAAAGGGTGTGCCTGCTACATCGGAACGCCACCCTTCCACCCCGAAGCCCCGGTCATAAGAGGCGTGGAAAACCTTGAAAATGAAATCACAAAGTCCAATGATAATCCTATGAGAATTAATCGGCACGTCCGAAAATCAACGCTCTAGGTTTCAACGAAAATCGAATCGAGACCGTAAATACGACGAGCAGAGGTACTTTACATATTGTAGTTATCATCTACGTCGCTGTCGCCCCGGTCTTTGTTCTCCCACTCCAGCTCTCCCGAGGCCGTGCCGAAGAGCTCGGGATACAGCACCGCGGCTGCCTGGGTATCAGCCGCAATCGCCTGCTCGATTCTGTAGCGCGCCTGCATGAGCGTCAGGTTCTCTGACAGCGCTTCCGAGAGGAGTGAATCAAGGAGTGTGTCGTTCAATGCTTCCCACCACCTGCTCTGTATTTTTCTGTCCCCGGCGGGCAGGGAATAAGTGCCCATGCCATCCACGAGGGGATCCGGATTCTTGTCGACCCTGTGGGTGCTGCAGCCGGTGAAAACGAGAGTGAGCATCAGGATTCCCGCCCCCATCGAGTGAAGGGCCCGGCCCCTTGAGCGCTCTCCCCCGATCCATGAACGCGAGGAGTTCCCCGAAAGCAGGAACGAGGTTGCGATTGTCACGAGGAAAGCAGTGAAGAGAAAGCAGCCAACCATAAACATTCTCGTCTCACTATAAAGTATCAAGAAACATTAAACTGAAAAAACAGTTTTCCACAACCCTTCTTCAAGCGACAACCATTTATCTACGGGTTTTTTCCCCAACAATTATATTCTATCCGATGATGATTACTCAGTTAAACTGACAGGGCGTTAAAAAAATCTGAAGCCCGAGAGGTCTGAAGTTACCGAAATCGAATAATCCAGAAAAAAAGAACGCCGCCGAAGCGATTCGAGCGTTTGGACCCTTCGACCTTGCGGAAAAGAGGAGAAAAATAAGGGGAAACGGGCTGGAGGGCGGCAAGAAGCCGGCCCGCTACGTCTCGAGGTGGCGGTAGAACTCCTCCGGTGAGAGTTCCGGGAAATCTGCGGCTGAGACAAGGTGGCGGCGCATGTCCATGCAGAGGTGGCAGCGGGAGAGGTATCCATCGCAGGACTCCACGTACCCGTAGTCCCTCGCGAAGCAAAAGAGGCCCTCGAGGTCGCCGTCCATCAAAAATCTCAGGACGGGGCGTCTCTTTGTATCCACCCCTACTCGTGCAAGGTCGTCCAGCGTCCGTATGTCCCCCAGTGAGATACCGGCGCAGAAACCGGGAATGTAATTGCCAAAGTTGTCGAAATGGTTGTGAAGGGGGCGCAGGAAGGGAGTCACGCAGGGTTCCCGGAAAAATGCCCCGGCGCTGCGGGAAGGATAATAGCCTTTCAGGAGCTCTTTGAGCTTATAAGGCGCCCGGCCCATCAGGAAGAATTCCACGTTTCGCAGGAAATTTTCCCTCTTTTCGAAGGTCATGTATTCCTCGAAGGGGACGGTGCCGCGAAATCCCCACTTCCTGAAGCGCTGGAAGTATTCCAGCTGGTAGACGAACGTGTTTTTCCCGAACAGCTCGAGGCTCGCCCTGATGGCGTTCTCTGTCCTCTCGAAGGGGACGTATTCCAGGTAGAAGGGATTCACCGATATGAGGATGCCCTTCAGCCCGGCCTCTTTCAGGAGGCCCAGCTTTCCCCTCGCTTCGTCGAAATCCGTGGCCCAGAAGCAGTTGGTCTCCACGAAGGTGGAGGGGATACTCAGCTCATCGGCGGCCAAAACGGCCCGCTCGAGCAGCTCGAAGTTTGCGAAGGGCTCACCGCCGGTGAAGTGCAGCCCGTGGTTGAGTCCGACCCTGTCCGGGCCCCCGGGGGCGGGAACTATATTGCCCGAGAGGCTCTTCAGTATCAGGTTAAGGTCTTCGTGGGACATCCAGCCCCCGTCCCACTCGGGCGAACAGGCGTAGATGCAGTGCCTGCATCGGCTCGTGCACCGGTAGGAGAGCACCAGGCCTCCGGAAGCTGGAAGGGGAACCTGCCTCATCATGATGTAAGGATTATAGCAGATGGACCCTCAGGGTGGCTCGAACAGTCGGGCAACGCCAGGACCGGGTCAGGGGGTATAATAGATACCATGTTCCCACGGTCAGGACCGGGCCATTTTCACGGGAGGTGTGGAGGCCGCAATGGAACAGATCGAGACCCCGCAGGATAGAGTGGAGGCGCTCCTTCAGGAGCAGCTCGATGACGGAAGCGTCAGGTGCAACGTCTGCCAGAGGAGGTGTGTCGTCCCCGCGGGCAGGCGGGGATGGTGCATGACGAGGCTGAACAGCAAGGGGAGGCTCTACAGCCTGACCTACGGGAAGGTCTCCTCGGCCTCGA
>JBFFNJ010000166.1:0-5008 GCA_041563215.1 Candidatus Deferrimicrobia bacterium
ATAGGAACGTTGAAGTCAACCCTGACCAGAACTCTCTTTCCTTCGAGACTCAGATCTGCCAGCCCTTTGATTCCCATGACCAACCCTCCTCACATGTTTTTACAGGAAAAACCGGCCCGTTGGCCCCGGATCGCAATGCCTATTTCGCAACGGGATGGGAAACCCGGAGAGGCTCGTTTGTTCAGAAATAAAGGGGTTATGGAAAACAACGGTTTCTGGAAACGAAAATTTCTGAACTTTTGAATGCTCCGGGCAATCCCCGCGGCAAACTCTCTTCAGGCTGTGTAGCGCAGTGATGCAGCGGCCCTGGCCGATTCCGGCAATTCCATCCTGGACACGAACTTTACCTCGGCCCCCGTCTGCAGAGCCAGGCGGATGATCGCTTCCGCCACGTTTACGCCACGCCTCGTTTGTTCACCGCAGATAGGGCACGTGGCTGCCGTTTGAGAGGTCAACAGGCATTTATCACACAGGTTCAGGGAAAAGTCCGCGCCCTTTTTCAGCATCACCTTCTGCACCTTCCCTTCACTCAGCGCGCCGAGAATGTCATCGATGCGCACGAGCGGTGGCGCCCCCGCCGTTCCCCCTTCGATGACGGATTGCATCTCCTCCTCTTCCCGTTCGGAACGAAGATTTGCGAGCAGGTCACGAACCGCGCTCTCGGCCTCTTTGCCGGTATAGTGCGAAATCTCCACGTTCAGGCTTCTGACGAAGAGGTCAGAAAACTCCTTCTCCAGGATCTCGGCCGCATGGGAGTAGACGTTCGACGAAGCCAGCATGATCAGCCCTTCCGGCCTGTTCCTCTTCACCTCGTCCTGGCACTTCGAGACCAGGTCCCTTACGAGCTTTTGCTGGGACCCCTCGACGTGGCGGTTCATGCGGGACGATTCGAGGCCGTACCAACCACCGTAGCGCACCTTCTTCGGCACATCCCCCTTCTCTTCCCAGAGGGTCGTTAGCTTCTCGCCCGAGTAGAGCGAGAGCTTCCCCCCGCTTCCATCGAGGAAGAGAAACAGGTAGGGGGCTCTCTCCTCGAGGGCCATAACGAGAGGGGAGAGAAAGGGCAGGGTGTCAACGACGCCGAGAGGGGGGAGTTCCGCGTTGATCTCGAATCGCTCGACGCCGGAAAAGTGGGGGGACAGAAAGAGAACGTGGGTCAGCTGCCCCCTCTTGTCCAGAACGATCTCCTCAAAAAGATCGTACAGCACCAGCATGTGTTCCTCGACGGACTTCAAATCGAACCCCTTCGACACGGCCCTTCTAAATATCTCTTTCGCGATGTTCTTGGAAATCTTCTTTCTGATCTTGCGAGACTCTTTCCCGGGGGGAACGGGAAAGTAGACCGATATAACCGGAACACCATTCTCGGCGAGTGAAAGCATCTTCCTGATCCGCGAAATACTTTTCATAAATCACCCCTCCTTTCCCTTCACATCCGAAAAACGCTTACTCTATCCTGCGAAAGCTTCCCCTCGCTGAAAGAAAGACCCTTCCCTGCGCCTCATCCGGCCCGGTACACTTCCCTCCAGTCAGGAGGAACGGTCTTGAACTTTTCGGGAGGCACTCTGAACATCACCTGGGGAAGGCTCCCCTGCAGGGTTTTTTCCCAGGGGCCCTTGTAGGACTGGCTCATGTACCAGTCAATGCCGGAGTAGTAATACCAGGTTCCCCCGTAGAAAAAGATATCGTCCTTGGCATCGGGCGCATAGTACACGCCCACCCCCCTTATGAGAACCAAGCGGGGAGGTTTCTTCACCGATATCGCCCTGGCTTCCCTCTCCTCCCCCGAAGGTGGGCCGTACGCTCCGTGATAGGCACACCCAGTTATGGAAAACAGCACAATGGCAAGGACTATGCTTGTGTGTTTCATCTGCGTCCTTTAATCTTCCGTCCAGGTACCCTGCTTCTTCCTCCTCTCTATCTGTTCCAGAACCATCTGAAGGTGCTTCTTCTCCTCGTCTATCAGCTCCTTGTACATCTCCTTGCACCGCTCATCGGATGCCTGCTCGAAAAATCTTGTATAGAAGGATATTCCCGCCTTCTCGTGCTCGAGCGCCCGGAGAAGGTTCTTGTTCAGCTCGATAATATCCGCGGCGCCCTGATAGTCGACACCGTACTGTCCTTTTTTCACCTCCACCGGGCCGCCGCCGAACAACTTTTTGATAAAACTCATTGCAATCCTCCCCTGAGTATAGGAACGATCCCCCCGGCTTCACATCCGTGCCGGGGTCACATTCTCAATGGCTATGTAATATTGTATAATCTTTCGAGTGTGGCTGGTATAGTAAATCCGGACAAACATCATCCCGCCACGGATCGGAAAATCACGGACAGACCGGCAAAAATGGACACAGGCGATGCTGAAAAGAGGGTGAGAGAGCTAAGGGAGATCATCGAATATCACAACTACCGGTACTATTCGCTCCAGGACCCGGAGGTGTCAGATCAGGAGTACGATCTCCTCCTCAAAGAGCTCGTTGACCTGGAGACGGCCTTTCCTCACCTCCAGTCGACAGAATCTCCCACGCAAAGAGTCGGCGCCCCGCCCGCCAGCGAATTCGCCCGGGTTACCCATTCCTATCCCATGCTGAGCCTGCAAAACGCCTTCGACGAGGAGGAGCTGCTCGAGTTCGACAGGAGGGTGAGGAAAATGCTCGGACTGGATGCACTGGAGTACGTTGCCGAAATCAAGGTTGACGGTGTCGCCGTGGAGGTGATCTACAATGGCGGCGTTCTGGATAAAGCATCCACCCGGGGAGACGGGTACGTGGGAGAGGACATAACCAGCAATATAAAGACGCTGAAGGATATACCCCTTACCCTCGAAAGCCTCAACGGCCCTCCTGTTCCCGAACTCCTCGAAGCGAGGGGAGAGGTTTTCATGGAAAAGGACGCCTTCCGCTGGCTGAACGAGCAGAGGGCAAAAAAGGGTGAGCCCCTCTTTGCAAACCCGCGAAACGCCGCCTCGGGGTCTCTCCGGCAGCTCGACCCGAGGATAACGGCGAAAAGACCCCTGAAAATCTTCTTTTACGGCACCGGCATTTTCAGCGGGGCCGATCTTGCGGGGCACTGGGACGTCCTGAACATCCTAGAATCCCTCGGTCTTCCCGTGAACGAGAAAAGGGCCCTCTGCGGGTCCATCGAAGAGGCAATCCGCCTGCACAGGGCCATCGAGGACGAGCGTGGAGGGCTTCCCTTTGAAGCAGACGGAATCGTCTTGAAGGTGAACTCCCTTCGCTACCAGGAAAAGCTGGGCCAGATTTCCCGGAGCCCGAGGCACTCCATCGCCTTCAAGTTCTCCCCCAGCCAGGGAACGACGGTCGTTCAAGACATCGTGGTGCAGGTGGGAAGGACCGGCATCATAACGCCCGTTGCTTCGCTCAAACCCGTGATAATCGGGGGGGTCGAGGTGAAGAGGGCGACCCTTCACAACATGGACGAAATAGAGAGAAAAGACATCCGCATAGGCGACACGGTGATCGTCCAGAGGGCGGGCGACGTGATCCCCGAGGTGGTAAAGCCTGTGCTTTCGAAGAGAGAGCCATCCGCCGTTAGGTTCGCAATGCCCCCATCGTGCCCGGTCTGCGGCGCATCGATCGAACGGGTCGAAGGGGAGGCCGCCCACAGGTGCACCGGCGACTCCTGTCCCGCAAAGTTAAAGGAGTCGATCAAGCACTTCGCCGGG
Organism: Candidatus Deferrimicrobia bacterium; assembly: GCA_041563215.1. Lineage (GTDB taxonomy): Bacteria > Desulfobacterota > Deferrimicrobia > J040 > J040 > WVXK01. The sequence continues at coordinate 3,686 of JBFFNJ010000166.1, forward strand.
AGAAAAGGTCTCGATATCGAAGGCCTCGGCGACAAGATCATATCCCTGCTCATCAGCGAGGGAATCGTTTCCTCCCCCGCCGACCTGTTCAGGCTCTCCGAAAACGACCTGAAAGACCTTCCCAGGCTCGGAGAGAAATCGGCCAGAAATATCGTCGCGGCAATCGAGCGGAGCAGGAAAACCACCCTTAGCAGGCTCCTCTTTGCCCTGGGGATACGAAACGTGGGCGAGCACCTCTCCAATCTCCTTGCAGATCAGTTTGGATCGGTGGATAATCTCATGAGAGCATCCTATGATGAACTCCTCAACGTGAAGGAGGTCGGACCCGAAGCCGCAGGCAGCATATGCGCCTTTTTCTCATCGGAAGAGGGCCGGGCCCTCGTTTCGGACCTCATGGAAGCGGGAATATACTTCGGGGAAAAGGAGCGGGCCGGTGAGAGCCTTAAAGACCTGACATTCGTCTTTACGGGAAGCCTGGAATCGATGACCCGGGACGAGGCGAAAGAGCGCGTTTTGCGTCTGGGCGGAAAAGTCGCAGCCTCGGTGTCGCAGAAGGTCGACATGCTCGTGGCCGGAGCCGACCCGGGGGCCAAACTGGATAAGGCAAAGGGGCTGGGCATAAGAATCGTAACGGAAAGGGAATTCCTCAACTATCTGCGGGGTGATGCGGGAAAATGGAACGGAAAGAAGCCCTCGTAATCGTGTCGGGCAGGGTCCAGGGAGTCTGGTTCAGGGCAACAACCCTCGAAGTAGCCCGGGAGGCGGGGGCCAAAGGATACGTGAGAAACCTCCCCGATGGGAGGGTCGAAGCCCTCCTGCAGGGAACCCGGGAGGAGATCGAAGCGGTAATGGCATTTATGAAAAAAGGACCCCCGGGGGCCGTAGTGTCGGACATTCAGATAACCATGCGGGTCCCGGAAAGAGAATACGAAACATTTCAGGTATCATACTGATCTTTGCAAAGGGAGCCAGGCCGTGCAACGGATCTCACGTCGAGCCAGTCGTCGATGAGCTTGCGGGTCAATCCTATGCCATTGGCAAGTTGTGGAAAGCCGTCGTAGTGGCTGTGTGACGGAATGGGCTCGTTCGCCAGAAGGTACAGCTCGTCGGAGCCATAGACCACGGACTTGCCCAACTCTTTTCGGAACTGTTTCTGGAAGGGAACGACGATGTCATCCAGCAGCTCTCGAGCGTGGCGAGAAGTCACGACGGGGAGGTCTGGAGAGCTGAACCGAGTCAAGCCCACTGGCACGACAGCATGGGAAGCCACCGTAGGCCAGAGCTGACGCAAGTCAGCGATGGTGTCTGCTAGCCGCGGCCCAT
>JBFFNJ010000167.1:0-4959 GCA_041563215.1 Candidatus Deferrimicrobia bacterium
CGGCGAGGTTTGTCTTTTCGGCCGGATCATTCGGAATGTCGTATAGCTCTACGCTGCTGCCATCTGGCCGGGCAAAGAGTTTCCATTTACCATCGCGAATAGCAAGGCCTGGCGGGCGATATGCCTTGTCGCCGACAACTCCACCTCGCCAATCCCAGAAAAGCGGTTTTTGCCTCGCCGGTGAGACAAAGGATCCGTTCCCGTTCGATGAGTTCAAAATGCTGTCGGGGGAAACGATACCGGTGAAAGAGCTACTCGGTGAAGGGAAGGGTCTGTTCCTGAACTTCTGGGGGCTGCACTGCCAGAGCTGCCTGGATGAGATCGAGGAGCTCAATCTTATCTACGATGCAATTGCTGCAACGGGAAAAATAGAGTTCATAGCCGTGAATGCCGACGGGATAGACGGAGAAGCCCTCAAGAAGGAAATGGCAGATCACGCCATAGAGGTGCGATTTCCCGTTGTGATAGATCCGACGATGGAGATTACGGAATTTTTCACCGACGGCTTCGTGCCCCACAATGTCATCATTTACCCCCGCGGGGTCGAAGTGTTCGAAATAACCGGCTTCAACCGGAAGGTTTTCAGCGAAATTGAAAAGAGGCTTTCTGAAATCACGGCAGCGCGTTAAAATATCATGCTGGACCGCATTGAAAGGCCGGGAGGTACGGATGGGCACAGAAAATACCGCCATTTTGAAAAAAATTCCGATCAAGCTCGGTTTCCTCGGCCTCGTGCTCGCCGCTTCCTGTTTCGCACTGTTTATTGCTCCCGGACGACTACCTGCCACGGGGCAGGCTGACGATTTCCCCTCATACGTGGGATCCGAGAAGTGCCGGGATTGCCACCAGATACACTACAAGGGATGGGTAAAGACCTTTCACAGCACGATCGTCCAGGACGCCCGGAAACATCCTGAAGCCATACTCGGTGACTTTTCCGAGCCCGGCCTCCCCTTTACGAAGGAGGACGTCTGGTTCACCATAGGGGGCCACTGGGACCAGAGGTACCTCACGAAGATAGATGACGACTTCTACGTCCTTCCCCGGCTCTGGTCTGTGCAGAGTAAAAAATGGAGGCCCTACTCGACCTGGGCCTGGAAAAAAAGGCCTTATTCGAAGTTTTGCGCCGGATGCCACTCGGTGGCGTACGACCCAAAGAGGAAGGCCTACGCGGAGCACACGATCGGCTGCGAGGCATGCCACGGGGAGGGGAAAATGCACACCGAGAAACCGGGCAGGGAGAACATCGTAAATCCCTCCCGCCTTCCCCGGGACCGCGGCGACATGATCTGCGCCTCCTGCCACGTCCGGGGGAAGGATTCGACGGGAGAGTATTTCTATCCCGTCGGGTATAAGCCCGGTGAGGACCTCTCGAAATTCATGGTTCCCCTGGAGAAAGAGGAGGGGGAGACGGTTCTGGCGTCGATTTTGCGGCTCTGGGAGAAATGGAAGGGCGACAGGGAGGACCAGGCCAGGTCGCGCTGCGAGGTGTGCGGAATCCACCAGCCGAAGAAACAGCAAAGTGAGAGAAAAGACGTAAGCGGCATGTGCATGGGCTGCCACGAATTCGGGGAGGGCCTGGCGAAACACACCCGCCACGATCCAGAGGTCGAGATCTCCTGCACGGCCTGCCACAAGCAGAAGGTCAACCCCATGGACAACAAGGAGGAAAATGTCCACTCCTACTCCTATTTTCTCGTTCACCCCTTGAACTGCTGGGATGAAGAGATCTACAACCACTGTGGAAGCTGCCATGCGGAGAAAGACCGGGACTGGGCTCTCTCCGTATACTACGACTGGAAGTACCCGAGGGAGACCGGCCACTGATTGAATAGAACGGGTTATTCGGGCGTTCAATAGGTAGCGGGGATGCCCACGCCCGGCCGCAGAGAATCCGGCGGAATGTGGGATTTAAAACAGGGATGTAAAAAATACGCCCGCAGTGGTAGACTATTTTTTATTTAAGGGGCTGGGAAATGATCAGGAAATCGACATGTCTGCTCGTCCTTATCCTCTTTGCATCCGTCTTCTCCTCCGGGCTTTTCGCCCAGGACACGGCGATGGGCGTGAAGATCGGCGAGAAGGCCCCCGATTTCACGCTCACTGACCTCCAGACGGGGGAGGAGGTGAGACTCTACGACCTGGTGGGGGAGAAGGTGATCATGCTCGAGTTCTGGGCTCCCTGGTGCGACATCTGCAAACGGGAGATGCCCGAGCTCGTCCGGGAGTATGGCGAATTCAGGGACAAGGGCTTCGAACTCCTCTCCATCGTCCTCCATGCGGGAGATATGAAAGATGTCCGGGACATCATGGAGGAAAAGAAGCTCAACTATCCCGTCCTGCATGACAAGGATTTCAGCGTGGCAACGAAACTCTACCGGCTCGCGGGGCCGATTCCGCTGAAGGTGATCATCGACCATAACGGTATCGTAAGGTACGCGCACGTGGGTGACTACCCGCCAAATGAAAATGAGGTCCCCTTCGTCCTGGAGGATCTTCTCGCAGAGATGAGGGCGCAGGCCCCTGGAGATTGAGGGGGACCACCACAGGGAACAAATCGGAGAATTCTGGATGAAAAAGATCGGATTCCTTGTGCTGCTCATCCTGGCTTTTTCCCTTCTCACGCCTGCATCCGGGCAGGACAAAAACGGGCTGGACGTGGGCGACAGGGTCACCAATTTCAAGGCCCGAGACCTTTCGGGGAGGGAGATCTCTTTTGACGAGGATATCCTGAGCAGGACGAGCCGGACGATGATCTTTTTCATGACCACCGCCTGCAGCGCCTGCTTCGAGGAGTTGAGGGATATCAGCGAGTTCGTCCAGGAAAACAGCGGAAAACTGTCCGTCTGGGCGGTTGCCGTCGACCTGCGCGGGGAGAAGACGGTCAAACCCTACGCCGAGACGTACAAGTTCGCGGCAGACTATATACTGGATCCCAGGTTCAAGCTGCCCAGGCTTTTCGGCTTCTCCTACACACCCTCCTTCGTGCTGATAGACGGCGATGGGAATATCCTCTACAAGAAGGGAGGGTTCACCGCGGGGGAAAACGTGAAGGCGATAATCAGGAAGTTCGTGCAATAAATGCATCGTTCGGCGGAAGGGTCCGAGGGTTCGAGGAAATAAAGCATGGTAATTCGGAATGCGGAATGCGGAATGAAAACCCAACGAGAAACGAGAAACGAGAAACTGCATGGTAATGCAGAGTGCAAAATAAGAAAATGCAAAACCTTCAAGAGGTGAGAGGAAAAAGGAGAAAGGGGAAAGTCGTGGAAAAAACTCCCATCAACTATCTCGTCTCTCCTTTCATCTGTCTGGTTTGGAACTACGAACTATGAAGTGGGAACCAGCGACGCAGAATTTTTCTGCAAGGATAATTAATTAGAGTTTTTGAGGTTATATATATTGTATATCGCGAGCAGGAACCGGCATCTTGGGGTTACGTCACTTTTTCTCTCCCTGGTTCTTATAATCCCCTGCCTTATCTATGGGTTCGGCGGTCCGGGCAGGGCCGGGTACATCGGTTCGAAAACGTGCGGGAAGTGTCACGAGGAGGTATACGACACGTGGAAGGTGACGCCCCACGCCAACATGCTCAGGGATGCGAAGGAGAATCCCGCAGTCATCCGCGCGAAGAACTTCGAGGCAGTCCCCTTTGATAAAGATGACATCTACTGGGTGATCGGGAGCCACTGGATACAGAAGTACATAACCTTCATCGATAACGATTACTACGTCCTTCCGAAATACTGGAACATAACCAAAGACGAATGGGAGCCCTACTCGATATTCAACTGGCGCCAGCAGCCCTACACCGTTTTCTGCGACGGCTGTCACACCACCGGTTTCGACCCCGAGACCCTCACCTTCCACGAGCCCTCCATCGGCTGCGAGGCCTGTCACGGGCCGGGGAAGAAGCATGCCGAAACGGAGGAACCGGGTGACATCGTCAACCCGGCGAAGCTCGACAAGGTGAGGCGCGACATGATATGCGAGGCGTGCCACACCGATGGGAAAGACAAGAAGTACGGCGGCAAGTACCCCTTCCCCGCGGGGTACACGCCGGGGGAGGACTTGAACGAATACTTTACCGAGTTTTTCGCGCCCAAGCCCAAGTCCCGGAAGTGGTACTGGGGAACGGTCGACTACGGGGAGAGGCACCGGATGTACCTCTACTGGGCGAACAAGTTCTACTCCACCGGCAGGGCGTGCGACATCTGCGGTTTCGACCGGGGGATCACCCAGGTCCAGGAGCGGTACATGTCGCGCGACGAGTACTGCGGCACCTGCCACGTGAAGCTGTATAAGATCGAGAGCCTCCACACCAAGCACGATCCCGGTGACGTGCAGTGCGTCGACTGCCACCCGCCGAAGACCACCGAAAACGGCCTGAGGTACTCGATACACGACCACAAGTTCGACTTTTCCGGGCCGGAGCTTGCCTGCACCGAGTGCCACCCAAAGGATGACGAGCGGCTGAAGAAAAAACCCTCCCATGTTTTTCACTTCTCACCGGTTAAATCGAGCGGCGTTGCAACCATCGAGGAGGCCTGCGCCCGGTGTCACGATGGGATCGATGTCAGCGAAGCGCTCAGGATGTGGAGGAGGGGAAGGGTCGTTAAATAAAAAAATGGTAATGCGGAATGCGGAATTCGGAATGCGGAATAAGAGCAAACCAAAAAGGAAAAAAACTTGGATAGGAGAGCGGGGAAAGGAGAAAGGCGAAAGTCGTGAAAATAACTCTTATCAACTATCTCCTCTCTACTTTCAATTTTCAGGTTTGAAACTATGAACTGGGAACTACGAACTATGAACTACGAATTGTAATTTGCAGATTTTTGCTTTCATTCTGCACTCTTAACTCTTAACTGACGGGTTTTTCCTTTTTATCTGTTTCTTCCCACGCAGAAATAATCGATCTCGAAGCTCTTCATTCTCTCCGGGTTGTAGAGGTTTCTCCCG
>JBFFNJ010000168.1:0-4951 GCA_041563215.1 Candidatus Deferrimicrobia bacterium
GACCGACGAGCAAGTCTTTCATCGTAAACCTCCGCCCATTTTCTTTCCGTTACCCGCTGGCCTCGATGTCATGGGCGGGCCCTTCGGGGTTGGCCGTGCCGTAACCTTCGGGGGGGGATATGTCGGCAATTTTTCCATCCATACCGAAGGGCGCCTCCCGTTAGACATCGTTAACCGAGCTTTCCTCCTCTGGCAGAGTTTTCAACCGTCTTGCTCCGGGTAAAAACAAGAAGCGTGCCAAGCCGGGCGATAATCGTTAAGCCTTCACTGGCCGTGGGAGGTTTTGCCTGCCTTTTGTCGGCTCGCTGGGCGAAAAACGTGCAGGGGACAGCCAATTTCTTAACTATTCTAGCAACTTAGGAAACCCCGCGGCTGCCGTTGACCGAATGAGCGGGTATCCCCATCACGATACGTCTCCTTTTCGAGAGGGAGCGAGATGTGAATCAGGGGATCTTCCGATACCATAAAGGTGTAACCCGACACACACATGTGACGCCACGGGAGGCGAAAATGCCACACTCAATAATCCTTTTCCTCCCCGGAGATGTTGTACTTTTTCATTCTCCTGTACATGGTCTTCCTGCTTATTCCCAGGATGCGTGCTGCCTTTGCCTTGTTGCCGTGGGTTTTCTCCAGCGTCTCAATGATCTCCTCGGACTCGCTTTGCCCTTCACCTGCCAGGTAGAGCATGTTCGCGCCGGCTGCGCCCTTGAATTCCGGCGGCAGGTCGCCGATGGTGATGATCGATTGCCGGCAGAGGATGAAAGCGTGTTCCAGGGTATGTTCGAGCTGTCTCACGTTTCCCGGCCAGTGATGGCCCATGAACAGTTTCATCACATCCGTGGAAACCCCCGCGATATTCCTGTTGAACTGCTGGTTGAACTTCGAAACGAAATGGCTGACGAGAAGCGGAATATCCTGGGTCCGTTCCCTGAGAGGGGGCAGGGGTATCTCCACCACTTTCAGGCGGTAATAGAGATCTTCGCGGTATTCCCCTTTCCTCACCTTGTCGAGGAGGTCCTTGTTGGTTGCCGCAACGATACGCACGTCTACCCTGATGGGGGTCGAGTCTCCGACCCGCTCAAAGACCTTTTCCTGGAGCACCCGCAGGAGGCGGAGTTGTATGCGGGGTGTGATGTCCCCGATTTCGTCGAGGAAGATGGTTCCCCCGTCGGCCCTCTGGAACCGGCCAACCTTGTCGTGGACGGCGCCGGTGAACGCTCCCTTGACGTGCCCGAAGAGTTCGCTTTCCAGCAGGTTCTCCGAGAGGGCGACGCAGCTTACCTTGACCAGGGGCTTGTCGCTGCGGTCGCCCCGGAAATGGAGTGCGTCGGCAACCAGCTCCTTCCCCGTGCCGCTTTCACCGGTTATCAGGACGGTGGTCTGGACGCTGCTCAGGTCGTCTATCAGGGAATATATTCTCTGCATGACCTCGCTCTTTCCATGCATATTGCCGAACTGGCGGAGTTTCCTGAGATCCCGCTCCAGCGAATCCAGCTGCGTTTCGTCCCTGACTACCATAACGGCTCCCGAGAAGATTTGAGAGCGGTTGTAAAGGGGAGAGGCGGTGACGGTCACCACCTGCCCGGGCCGATCCCCGTGGGCGCACTCTATCCTGTGCATTTCCACAGGTTCTCTTTCCCCTATCGTCTTTACGAGGGCGTCGAGGCATTTCCCCCTGCAGGGCTGGTGCTGGGAGGGGAACCTCTGCCCGATGATGTCCCGGGTGAACCCGCAGATCCTGCTTGCCGCCTCGTTGACCTCGATGATCGTCAGCTCGTTGTCGACGGTAACGATCCCGTCCTTGACGCTCCTGAATATGGTATCCAGATTTGAACGGTACCGCTCTTTCTCATACACCACCGCCTTGTGCTGCAGCGCCATTTTCGTTATGCGGAGCAGGGTGAGCTTTCGAACCGGCTTGACTATATAGTCGTATGCCCCCAGGCGCAGGGCCTCCGTGGAGGTCTTTATATCGGGAAATCCGGTGATGATGACGACGGGGCATATGAGGTTCCTCTCCCTTGTTTCCTTGAGGATATCGATACCCGTTCTCCCGTCGAGGCGGATGTCGGCAAATATGAGATCGAACTCTTGCCTTTCCAGCTTCTCCAGAGCTTCGACGGAGCCTGTGGCTGTCTCCACCATGTAACCTTCGTCGGAGAGGAATTTTTCGAAGGTAAACCGTATCCCCTCCTCGTCATCGATTACGAGAATCCGTGCCATTATCAATCCCTCCTTGCGGGCAAGTCGATGGTGACCCTCGTACACACCCCCTCGATGCTGTCGATCTTCAACCTGCCTCCATGGTCGGTGATGATGCCGTGACTTATGCTCAGTCCCAGCCCCGTTCCCGCGCCCTTGGGCTTGGTGGAGAAAAATGGCTCCACCACCTTGTCCAGGATCTGAGGCGGTATGCCCGTGCCGCGGTCGAAGAAGGTGACCCGCACGAAGGGGCAGCTGTCGATCAATACCCGCTCGCTCCTGATTTCGAGGGTTTTGTCCTCGTGTGCCTGGGGGTATTTCATGGCGAGCGCATATCGCGCATTGCTTATCACATTGAGGAAAACCTGCTCGATCTGCTGGGAGTGGGCCTCTATCTCGGGCAGTTCGGCAGGGCAGTTGACGCTGAGTTTTATGCCCTCCTTTTTCATCTGCGTCTCCGACAGGGAGAGGGAGTTTGCCAGCAACTCGTTTACGTGGATATCGCTTTTCTCCTCCTCGAAGACCCGGGCAAAGGAAAGAAGGCTTCTTACGATGCTCGAAATCCGGTCTCCCTCTTTCAATATGCGCTCGGCATACTCCCCGCAGGGAATCGCTCCGCTGAGCTCATCGATGAGAATCTGTGCGTAGTTGATGATGCTGTTTATCGGATTGTTAATCTCGTGCGCCACGCCTGCTGCCAGCTCTCCGAGGGAGGCAAGGTGCGCAGCCTGCATCGCTTCCGCCTGGAGGGTTATCTTTTCCGTTACATCGACCGCTATGTTGATCACGTAGGTGACCCTTCCCCGCTCATCTTTGATGGGAATCGCCCTTACATCCCAGAATTTTCCGTCGGGAGTAGATCGGTGCGCGCTCTCTTCCTTCCTGGATCGAAAGCTCCGCTGAACGTGGCAGTCCTCGCAGGGGGCGGAGCTGTTGTACCACAGGGTGTGGCAGTGCCGGCCGATCATCTCGGCGGCTTCCATGGAAAAGACGGCGGTAGCCGCCTTGTTGGCCCACTGCACTTCCAGGGCGGGATTTATGAGGAAAAGGGCATCGGGGATCGCGTCGAGGAGGCTGTGAAACTCCTGGGAGAGCTTCCGGAACTTGCGTTCGCTCAAAAGCAGCGATTCCTCCCATTGCTTGCGCTGGGTGATATCCTGTGCCACCCAGACGGTACCCTCGGTTTCCCCGGAATCGCTTCGCATAACGGAGCCCGCGAGAGACACGGGGATCCTCCGGCCGCCTTTTGTCAGGTACGCCCTTTCCACACTTCCCGTGTCCATCCTGCCCCCCCCGTTCCCTGTGCCGGAGTATCTGCGCGGCAGCCCTTCGGGCAGGATCGTGTCCACCGGCTGTCCCACGAGCTCGTCTTCCGTGTAACCAAGAAGCGTGCATAACGCGTCGTTCACCGTTTTAATGATCCCCTTCGGGGAAATGACGACGAGCATGTCGTTCATGGAGCGAAGGATATTCTGGGTGTATTCTTTCGCCATCACCATTTCGTCCCTCGAGTGCTGCAGCGCCTGTGCCATTCTGTCGAACGAGGAGGCCAGTTGCCCCAGCTCATCGCGGGATTCGAGCCCTATCCTGTGCCCCAGTTCGCCGCTTCCGACGATTTCCGTTCCCCTTCTCAATTTGCCAAGGGACACGATGATCTTCCGTATCATCCCGATGAAGAAGAGCACGACGAAAAGGGAGGCGACCGCTAAAAGAAAAAGGGCCTTGGCCCCGGCCGCGAGGGTAGCACGCAGCAGGGTCCGGTGTGCATTTTCAATCTCGCGCTCTGCCCGGCTCAATTCCCCTGAAATCTCCGCGATCAGGATATTCTCGGTAAAGGGTCTCAATGTCTTTTCGAAAAACCTTAATACCTCTTTCGTTTTACCTTCGCCTTTGAGCTCGAAGGCCCTCTTTGCCATCTCCTGGAACTCGTTGTGGTGCTTTTCAATCTCCAGGACTCTCAGCGCCTCACGCTTTTCTTCACCGCCGATTTTCGCGTGGCTCTGTGCGGCCTCGAACCATTCCTTGACAGAGTTTTTTACGTCCACGCCGAGCGCTTCGAACTCTCTTTTCATCTCCCCCTTTCCCGAAACCAGGTGCGCCAGGATCTCCCGGTACTGCTTCCTGGTGTTCAGAAGAAACCTGTCAGCGATGAGAAAATAGCTCAGGAAGATCCGCGCGATGCGAACCTGCTCTATGCCTTTCTCTCCTCCCCACGGCATCGTGCCGAGCTGGTGCAGGACTTTTTCGTATGCCTCATCGACCTCCCTGATTTCTCTCGCCACGGCCTCGTCCAGATCGTTGTTCAACACGTGGTCCGTCAGGGGCTCGACTTCCGTTTCCAGCAGGTTGTATGCTTCCCAGGCCTTTCCGGAATTTGCCAAGGCAAATGCCTTCGAAATGATCTGTTTGACCTCTTTGAAGATCCTCTCAACATGAGCGGCCCTGTCGCTCTCCTCGTCTTTGTTCTGCCCCAGCTCCCTGCTTCGTCTGATGGCATCCTTCCACTCCGCCTGGGCCCTCCACACGGTTGCCTCGAACTCCTCGAACCTCTTTTTGTCTTCCTCCCTTCCCGTGAGCCGATAGTCCATGGAGCGCATGATCTGCGTGATGATGGCAGAGCGCGTTCTCGTTACCCCGTAGAGATCGTTCAGGGAGGCCCCGACGATGCGTATCCCGCGCTCGTTCTTCAGGTAGCCCTGCATGAAAAAAACCGCATGGGCGCCAAGGATCAAACCGATGAAAAAAA